>BEIR01000233.1 GCA_002898855.1 bacterium HR41 | reverse complement strand
CCGAGCTGCCCGCCAAACCTCCCACCAGCGCAGCCCGAGGTGCGCACGCTTGAAGTCGAGGTAGGCGCGCGTGCGCACACGGATGCGCCCCCCGCCACGCCGGTAGATGCGCTGCCAGGCGACCATCCAGCTCGCCTTGCGGCGCACCCCGTGGAGCTCGGCGGGACCGGACCCGATGTTGTCGATCGAATTGCCGGCCCGCAAAAGGACGCGCCCGGGCTTGGTCCAGGTGTCGACGTAGAGGCCGAACGGCCGTTTCATCACGAGATCCGGACAGTAGAGCTGGCGCCGCTTGCGCCGGTCGAGGCAGGGATTGGGGTCGAGCCCTGTGGGCGGTGGCGGCGGCACGAAGCGCGCCGTCGCCACCAGACCTGGGCGCTCGCGGCCGGTGCCGGCAACCGCCCCGACGCTGTCGCCTAGCACGAGCGTCGCGGCGAGAACTACCGCTGCGCCCACCGCGACGATCGCCGCCCCGCGCCCGTCGGCGCGCCGCGGCGGGCGCTCCGCCCGCGCCGCCCTGTTCATCTCCGCTTCGCTGTCGCCAGTCGCGTGGGTCGCGTGCACGCGGACGATCATGCCGGATCGGGCCGACGGTCGGGCGAGCGGGCACCGGTGCCGTGTCCGATCTCGGCGCGGTCGCCCCCGGTGCGCAAGCTTCCGCGAGCAAGCGCCGGTCACGGCCGCGGCTCATCCGACCGCGGCTCAAACTTGAGCCAGACGCCGCCGGAAGTGGTCGGCGCTGACCACCGCCGCCCCCAGCGCCCGGGCCGCATCGGCCAGCCAGCGGTCGGACGTAACGACGCACACCGTGGTCGGCGCCTGGCACGCGCGCAATCTCCGGACGAGCTCGAAATCGCCGGCGTCCGGACCCCGGCGACGCGCGTGAACGATCTCGACCAAAGGCGAGCGCAGCAGCGGCCGCGGTCGGCGCTCGAACACCACGCAGACGTCGTCGCCGGTGCGCGCGACGTACGTCTCGAGCTCGGCGACAAGCTCTGCCATCGCTCGGTCGCGGTCGCGCTGCCACCCGGGCGGTCCTGCCGCGACGACGTTCATGCCGTCGACCAGCCACAGCACGGCGCCTACGTTATTTGCGCCCGGGCGCAAGGCACCCGAAAAGAAACGAGGGCGGTGCCCCCACTACACCGCCCTCGTGCTGGACGCCTCCCTTGCGGTCGGCGATTCCCCTGCCCCCTGGGGAAGTCTTTTGGCGCTTCTGCAAGGGGAAACGCAGGGCGGCTCGGAAACTTGCGGGTGCGGAGAAAAAATTTTTCGCGCCCTTCGGTCGCTGCTCGCTTAGCGGTGGCCGCGGCCGAGGGGGTCGCGCAGCAAGCGTCGATAGGTGGCGAACGCCGGTTTCGGTGTGTAGTCGCTGCGCAAAAGGCCGAAATGCTGGAACGGCAGGGGCGAAGAAGTGTCGCCGTCGCGCACGTTGAACCAGCGGAAGTCGGTGATCCGTAGTTCGCCGCGGGCGCGCCACGCCGCGAGCACCATGCGGGCCAGCGCCGTCGCCTGGTAGCGCTCGGAGCGCCCGGGGAACGTCGGCCAGCCGCACTCCTCGATCCGCAGCGGCAGACGCGAGGAGAGATGGGCGAGGCGGGCGTACTTGCGCAGCTCGCGGGCGGCGGCGACGAGCGCCCGACCCTCGTCGAGACCTGGCGACGGGGGCGGGAACACCGTGCCGGGATATGCGTCCAGACCGATCCACTGAACCGAGCGCGCGAAGCGAGATCCACCGAGACGCCCGACGTCGCGCCAGAACGTTCGCTCGTAGGCCGGGTCGCGGCGGTAAGCCCAGTTGAAACCGATCCGCAGATGGCGCAAGCGCAGTCGCCGGGCCTCGTCGCGCGCGGCGATCACCCCTGCAACGAGGGCGCCCCGCGCCCCCGGGAACCACCCGTCCGACGAGTCGGGCGAGAAATCGAAGTTCACCTCGTTGGCGATCTGCAGCGCCTCAACCGCGCGGATGCGCCCGAAGCGGCGCACCACCGCCCGCACGTGGGCGGTCCAGGCGCGAATATCGCCCGCCTTGCCGACCGGTGGGCGGTAGCGAACCTGGAGCTCGATCTTGTAGCCGGCGGCTCCGAAGCGTCGCGCCAACCGCAGGTAGCGGGCGAACGCGCGTTCGCCATCGGCCCAGAAAAAGCGGTTGAGGCGGAGCACGAAGCGATGCCGCGCGGGCCGCAGGCGGTCGAGCCACCGTAAGGTCGCGCGCAGGTCCTCGCCGACGGCGGGGGCTGGGGTCGCACCGATCTGGCCCGTCTGCGCGAGCGGTGCGATGCCGAAACGCAGCGGCGGTGGAGCAGCGGCAGCCAGGCCCGCACCCGCCAGCGACGCGACTGTGGCAAGGAGGAGCGTCGCGGCCACGAGGAGCGTCCCGGCCGCGCTTGGGGTTCGCGTCTCGCGCCGGGCGATCGCGTTCACACGCCCTGTTCGTACAGTCGGTGCGTTGCGCACGTTCCGCCGTCTGCTAGGTCTCCTCGACCGCTACCGGGCCGCCGTGGTCGCCTCGGTGCTGTTGGCCTGCGCGGCGCTCGCGGCCGGGGTTGCCATCCCCTACGCGATCGGCCGCGCCGTCGACGATATCCGTGCCGGCGGCGCGAGGCTCGAGTTCTACGGGGCGGCGATCGCCGCTCTCGCGATCGTGCGCTGGCTCGTCAGCGTCGCCCGCCGTCTGGTGGCGGGTCGTGTCTCGCTCGGTGTCGAGCGCGACCTCCGCAACCTCATGTACGCCCACCTCCACCGCCTCGACAGTGCGTTCTTCGACAGGAGCGAGATCGGTCAGCTCGTCTCGCGCACCACGGCCGATCTGCAGTCGATCCGCTTCTTCCTCGGCTACGGCCTGGTCTTCGCGATCCAGTCGCTCGTGACGCTGGTCGTAGCGCTCGCGGTGATGGTCTGGTCGAGCCCGCTTTTGACAGTTGTCGCGCTGTGGCCGGCGCCGCTCTTGATCGCCGCGGCGACACGCTTCGGCCGCCGAAACCGCCCGGCGAGCCAGCTCGTCCAGCAGCGCCTCGCCGAGCTCACCGCCGAAGCGGAGCAGTCGCTAGCTGGGATCCAGGTCGTCAAGGCCCACGCTGCCGAGGCGTGGCGCCAACACCGCTTCGCTGGGTCCGCCCGACGCCTCTACGCCC
>BEIR01000232.1 GCA_002898855.1 bacterium HR41 | reverse complement strand
CGGGCGCAGCGCTTCGTCGGGCGCACGCTCGAGGTCCTCGTCGAGGGACCGTCGCGCACCGATCCCGACCGCTTGCGCGGCCGCACCCGCCACAACAAAACCGTCAACTTCGACGGGATCGCCAGCCCCGGTGAGTTTGCACAGGTGCGTATAGGCTCCGCCACTAGCACCACCCTGGCCGGTGAGGAAGTGCTCCTAGCCCGCCTCGGCGGCGGCGCCCACTAGCGGGCGCCGGCGACCGCACACGCAGATCTTGTCGACGGGAGCAGCGAGGTGAAGGTCACGACGCTCGAACCACATACGGTCGAGAAGCTGGTCGCTTTCGACAGCGGGGGCCTGCCCACCCTGTCTCTGTACGTCGCCGTCCCGACCGATCCCAACGAGCGCCAACGCGTGGCGAGCAGGGTGAACAGCCTGCTCTCCGAGGCGCGCCAGCTCGTCAAGGACCACGAGCGCCTCGACCACGAGCAGCGTCTGTCGCTGCGCGATGACATAGCTCGCATAGAGGAAGCGGTGGCGCGCGAGCTCCCCGAACCGCCGGCGCTGGCTATCTTCGCCTGCTCGGGAGCCGGCCTTTTCGAGCGGGTGCGGCTGCCCGGTCGCGTGCGCGACCGCGCTGTGGTCGACAAGTCGCTCTGGCTGCGGCCACTACTAGCACAGCTCGACGCGTTCCACCGCTACTGCGTCGTCGTCCTCGACCGCCGGCGCGCCGAGCTCTGGGAGCTTTTCGCGGGCGAGTTCAAGCCGACGGCGGAGCTCGACGCAGAGCACCTTCGCAAGCGCGACTTCGCCGGCTGGTACGGGCTCGAAGAGCACCGTGTTCGTAACCGCGCCGAGCAGCTAGCTCACCGCCACTTTCGTGCCGTCGCCGAGGAGCTCGAGCAGGTGGTTCGCTTGCGCGACATCGAGCTGCTGTTGGTGGGCGGGCAGGAGCACGAGGTGAGGCAGTTCGTCCGTTTCCTCTCGCCGCGACTGCGCGCGCGCGTCGCCGCGACATTCGCTGTCGACCTCGACAACGTCGATCCGCGCAAGTTGCAACAGGCGGCCGAAGAGGCAGCGCGTCGCTACGAGGAGCGCGAGGAGCGCGAGCTCGTCGAGCGTGTGCTGGCGGAAGCGGCACGCGGCAACGGCGCCGTCGCTGGTCTCGACGCCTGCCTCTGGGCGGGGTCTGTCGGCGCCATCGGTCTGCTGGTGGTGGACGGCTCGGGGAGCGCTGCGGGTGTGCGCTGCCCCAGCTGCGGGTGGCTCGGCCGCGCGGGCGAGCGCTGCCCGCTGTGCGACACCGCGACGGTGGCGGTGCCCGACGTGCTCGATGACCTGGCCGAGGAGGTCATTGCCCAACAGGGCACTGTCGAGCACATCGAGGTCGAGACGCCTCTGCGCGAGCAGCTGGTGGCAGCGGAACTGCGCTTCCCGCCGCCTCCGCCGCCGGCCGCGGCCGAGTGACAGCCACGCAGCGCGCGGTGAACCCGGCGCGACGCCGGCGACCGGTTATCGCGCTGTTCGGTCCCACCGGGGTGGGAAAGACCGAGCTCGCGATCGCACTCGCCGAGAGGCTGCGCGCTCTGGGCGAGGACCCGGTGGCGATCTCGGCCGATGCGATGCAGGTGTACCGCGGCCTCGAAACGCTCACCGCGGCACCGACGCCAGCCGAGCGACGCCAGCTCGACCACCAGCTCGTCTCGTTCGTCCCGGTTACCCGCACCTTTTCGGTCGGCGAGTACATGCCGCTCGCCCACCGGGCGGTCGACGCAGCCTTGGAGAGCGGCCGCACGCCGATCGTCGTCGGCGGAACCGGGCTGTACGTACGCGCCGCCCTGTGCGAACTCGATCTGCGGCCCGCCCCGCCACCCGGCCTTCGCGCGGCGCTCGAGGCGCGGCTCGCCGAGCATGGCCCCGAGGAGCTCCACCGCGAGCTTGCAGCGCGCGCGCCTGCACTCGCCGCACGGATACCACCGCGCGACCGCAGCCGCATCGTGCGCGCCCTCGAGCTCCTGGCGATGGGGGTGAACCCCGAGCCTGTACGCACGGGGCGCAACCGTCTGTGGACCCGCGAAACGCGGCTGCCGACCGTGCTCGTGGGGGTAGTGATGGCGCGCGAGAACCTCTACGAGCGGATCGGTCGACGCGCTGAACGCATCTTCGCCCGCGCACGCGACGAGGTTGTCGCTGCCGACGCCGCCGGCGCCTCGCGCACGGCGCGGCAAGCAATCGGCTTCGAGGAGGTGCTGCGCGGCGATCTGGAGGGACTGAAAAGGCAGTCGCGGCGGCTTGCCAAGGCGCAGCTGACGTGGCTGCGCAAGCTTCCGGACCTCGCCGCGGTCGACGTCACCGACCTCGACGCCGAGCGGGCGGCGGAGCGGATCCTCGCGCAGCTGCGTCGCCGCGAGCACGGATAGAGTGCCGCGCCGTGCAGCTCGAGAAGTGGCACGCGCTTGGCAACGACTACCTGATCGTCGAGCAGCGAGCGCTGCCGTTCGCGCTGGCGCCCGCGGTCGTGCGCATGCTCTGCGACCGCCACGAGGGAATCGGTAGCGACGGCGTCGTCCTCATCGAACCGCCTCGCGAGCGCGCCACCGTCGCGCATCTGCGGATCTTCAACCCCGACGGCTCCGAGGCCGAGCTGTCGGGGAACGGTGTCCGCCAGGCGCTGATCTACATCCGCCGCCGCGGTCTGGCCGCCCACGACGCCTTCTCCGTCACGACTGCCGCAGGCGAGATCAGGGCGCGCATCACCGGGCCCGAGACGTGCTCGATGGACATCGGCCGTGTGCGCCTCGCCAGCGACGCGTACCCGAGCGGCGCGCGCGACGGGCGCGGCGAACTGGTCGCGGCCGGTCGCAGCTGGCGCTTCCAGTTCGTCGACGTCGGTAACCCTCAGTGTGCGATCGAGGTCGGCGAGGAGCTCGAGTCGCTCGACCTCGCCGAGGTCGGCTCTGCGATCGAAAACGCCCCGCTGTTTCCCAATCGCACCAACGTGTCGTTCTGGCGACGGCTGGACGAGCGTGCGATCCGGGCACGCATCTGGGAGCGTGGGGTGGGGGAGACACGGTCGTCGGGCACAGGCGCCACCGGCGCCGCTGTCGCCGCCGTTTTGCGCGGCGTCGACAGCCCGGTGCGAGTGGTGCTCGACGGTG
>BEIR01000231.1 GCA_002898855.1 bacterium HR41 | reverse complement strand
TGTCGCTGCCCGCTCCAGCTGAAGCCCACACCCTGGATCGGGAAGATCGATCGCGACACTCAACTGCCGACGCGGTCGGCGGGGGCAGAGCGGTGTGTCGCGACCGAGGGCGAGCTCGTGGGCGAGCATCCCCTCGGGACCGAACCGTTCGGCCACTGCCGCACGGGGCAGCGCGGCGAGCTCGCCGAGCGTCGCCACACCGAGCTCGCCTAGCACCGTCGCCAAAGTCGCGAGCTCCGGTCGCAACGAGAGCGTGCGCACAGGCTGACGAGCGAGAAAAGCCGCGGCCTCCGCACGCTGCACGACAAGCGACGCCGGCAGCGGCGACCTGTCGGGATCGTTCAACAAGGAGCGGGCGCCGAGCATCTCCTCGACGATCCGCAACCTCTGGCCGAGGTCGCGGCGAGCCGGAGCCACGAGCGCCGCGACGTGCGCGCAGAAACGCGCCGGTGCGGCCCCCAGCCGGACCGCACCGAGCGCCGCGCGCGTCCTCGCGAGCAACCCCGCCAGCTGGCCGCCGTGCAGCGCGATCAGCCCGTCGGCGAGAAAGAACGCGAGCCCTGGCTGGTCGGACTCCGGCTCGGCACCGAGCTGCTCGAGGGCGTCGAGCTGCTGCTCCCAGCGCGCCGCGACGAGCTCGGGATCGGGATCGACGAGGCGCAGATCGGGGCAGCGTGCAAGCGCCTCCGAAAGCTTCGTTCCCGGGGTCACACCGCGTGCGCGAGCGGGAGGCGAGACCTCCCCCACCCCTTCACGGCCGGGATCGGTAGGCGCTACCGCCAGCGGCTCGGCGAGCAGCCGCTGGCGACCGCCGGCCAGAACGGCGAGCTCGAAATCGGAGACGAACGCGCAAACGACCGTCTTGTCGCCCACGTTGCTGCGGCTAGCCCCCTCCATTGCGAACATATGTTCGCCATACGGCCGGACGGAAAGCTGCGCCCGCCCCCGCGCACCGAGCGCTGGAGGAACTAGTCGATCTCGGTGAGCTCCTTGTCGATACCGCTGAGGACCCTCGGCGAGTCGCCCTCGACCACCACGAGATCCTCGATGCGCACACCGAAACGCCCCGGCAGGTAAACGCCAGGTTCGATCGTCACCACCTCCCCACCCTCGAGCTCGCCCTCTCCCGCTCGCGAGAGACGGGGTTCTTCGTGCACCTCGAGACCGATCCCGTGCCCGAGCCCGTGCCCGAAACGATCGCCGTAACCCGCCTCCTCGATCACCGTCCGCGCTATACGGTCGAGCTCGGCACAGCTCTTGCCGACACGGACCTCGGCGAGCGCCGCACGCTGCGCCTCAAGCACGAGCTCGTAGACGCTGCGCTCGTCGCTACCGATCGCTCCTACCGCGAACGTGCGCGTGCAGTCCGAGCAGTAGCCGTCGAGCTTCGCTCCCCAATCGAAGAGCAGCAACCCCCTTCCCTCCACGCGCGCGTCCCGGCGCGGCTGGGCGTGGGGCAGCGCCGCGTGGGCGGCGAACGCGACGATCGGTGGGAACGCCAACCCCTCGGCACCGAGCTCGCGCATTGCCCGCTCGAGCTCCCACGACAGCTCGCTCTCGCTGCGCCCGCCAACCCCTTGCTCGAGCACGCGTCGCAGCGCCGTGTCGGCGAGCTCGGCGGCGGCCGCGATCGCCGCCACCTCGCCTTCGTCCTTGCGCTTGCGAAGCGCCGCCACGAGACCCGCGACCGGTACCAGCTCGACCCCCTCGCCGACCGCTTCGCGCAACCGGCGGTGCGAGCGCACCGTCACCTGAGCCTCGTCGAAGGCGACTCGTCCCGACACCAAGCGCGCTAGCGCGCGCGCCATGTCCTGACCCTCTTCGACGACCTCGAAGCCGCCACGCACTTCGGCGCGCGCCTGCTCGGTGTAGCGGAAATCGGTGACGAGCACGCGGTGTTCGTGGCCGACGACAAGCGTCCCGTTGCTGCCCGAGAAGTTCGACAGGTAGCGAACGTCGGCGCGGTCCGTGACGAGCAGCGCGTCGAGCTGCTTGTCGCGCAGCGCCGCTATTAGCCGCTCGACACGGCGCGCGAAGCGCTCGTTCGCGTCCACCGTGGTCGCGCCCACCGCCGTGCTCACCGCCCGAGCCCGAGCTCGCGGGCGATGATCTCGAGCGCCTCGCGGTAGCCCTCGACACCCTTGCCCTGCACGGTGGCGATACAGAGATCGCGGATCACCGACCGGCGCCGCCACTCCTCGCGCTCGTCGATCGCCGAGAGGTGAACCTCGACCGCCGGTATCCCCGCGACCTCGAGCGCGTCACGGATCGCGTACGAGTAGTGCGTCCAAGCGCCAGGGTTGAGGATCAGCGCATCGGCGTTGTCGGCCACGCGGTGGAGCTGTTCGCAGAACTCGCCCTCGTGGTTGGTCTGGGAGAAAATCGTCTCGAACCCCAGGTCGCGTGCGTAGAGCTTGATGCGCACCTCGAGGTCGGTCAGCGTCATACCGCCATAGTGCTCGGGCGATCGGCGCTCGAGGACGTCGAAGTTGACACCGTGCATAACCGCGACTCGCGCACGCGATGGCGTCACGGCCGGTACACCTCCTTGATCGCAGCGAGCACCTCGTCGTCGGACAGCTCGTGCCCGGGCGTGACGCGCCCGGGCTCCTCGACGAGCACGAACGGCACTCGCCCTTGCCGCCGTTTCTTGTCGCGTCGCACTAGCTCGAGCACCTGCTCGGGAGCGGCGCCGCTGTAGGTGGTCGGCAGGCCCCGCGCCGCCAAGAGGTCGGCGACCTCGCGCCGCAGGTGATCGCGTCCCGACAGACGCAGCGCGCACAAAAGGCCCACCGCCACCGCCTCGCCGTGACGGTAGCGGCGATACCCGGTCGCGGCCTCGATCGCGTGACCGACCGTGTGCCCCAGGTTCAGAACCTGTCGGCCGCCGGCGTCGCGCTCGTCGGCGGCTACGACTGCGAGCTTGGTGCGCACGCAGCCGAGGATCACCTCGTCGTCGCTCGGCTCGGCGCCGCCGCGCACGCGCGCCCACAGCCGCCCGCCGGCGATCAAAGCTGTTTTCACGACCTCGGCGTAACCGGCCGCGAGCTCGGGTGCAGGCAGCGTCGCGAGCAGATCGGGATCGCAGATCACCGCGGCTGGCAGGTGATAGGCACCGACGTAGTTCTTCCCCTCGGGG
>BEIR01000230.1 GCA_002898855.1 bacterium HR41 | reverse complement strand
GGCGATCGGCGCTGTGCTTCCCAGTCTCGGGTCGCTTCTCGCACCGGCGCTCGCCACCCTGCCGGCGGCCGCCGTGCTGGCCGTGCGCGCGAGCGTTCGCGCGCTCGCGCCGCTGGCAGCGCTGACCGCGGCGGCGAGCGGCGCGCTCGGCGTGGCGATCGCCTTCGCCTTGGACCTCCCGCCCGGCCCCGTCGTCGCGCTCGTCGCGGTCGCGGTGTACGCCGCGACCGTCGCTTTGGCGACCGTGCGGAGCAAGGGTGGTGCGACCGCGGCGGCACCCGCGCATTGGGGGTGACGGCCGTGCCGGCGAGCCGCTGCCCACGCCCCGCTGCCGCTAACGACACCGGCGCTAGCGCTGCCCGGCCCCCGACGCCCGCCACCGCGCGCGCCGACGCCAGCGGGAGCGCGGCAGCGGCGCCCTCCCACCGCCGGCCGCTCGTGGAGGTCGCCGCCGCGACGTTCGGTTACGCAGGGCGCCCGGTGCTGCGCGACGTGTCCTTCACGGTCGAACCCGGCAGCGCAGTAGCTGTGATCGGACCGAACGGTTCCGGCAAAAGCACTCTCTTGCGCGCGCTCGCCGGCGAGCTCGCGCCGCTCGCCGGCACGGTACGCACCACCCACCGGCCCGCCTATCTGCCGCAGGACTCGCGGCCGCGCAGCGACATTCCGCTCAGTGCGTTCGACGTCGCGCTGATGGGCACGCTCGCCAGACGCTCGCTGTGGCGCCCCCCGCGCCGCGGCGACCGCCGTGCAGCGCACGCGGCGCTCGCCGCTGTCGGGCTCGCCGAGCTTCGCGACACGCCGTTCGCAGCGCTGTCAGGCGGTCAGAAGCAGCGCGTTCTGCTGGCGCGTGCGCTCGCCCAAGGATCGCCGCTGCTGGTGCTCGACGAGCCGTTCGCTGCTGTCGACGCGGCCGCCGCGGGCGAGCTCGAGGAGCTCTTGTTGTCGCTGCGCGAGCAAGGCCACGGGTTGGTCGTCGCGACTCACGATCTCGCTTCGGCGCGGCGGTTCGATCGCGTCCTCTGCCTGAACGGTCGCCAGCTGGCGTTCGACCGACCGGAGCGTGCGTTGACGGCGACAACGCTGGCGGCAACGTTCGGTCGCGAGGCGCTCGTCATTGAGGGCAGCGGTCGCGCGGTCGCCGCCGCAGCGCCTCACCGGCACTCGGGCCACGGGGAGCGATGAGCGCGACGTGCGACCCTGTCGCGGCGCTGCCCGCTGCGAGCCTCGTCGCGCAGCCGCTAGCGGCCGCCGGACTGGAGTTGGCGCTCGTCGCGGCCACCGCTGGCGCCGCCGGTTGGCTAGTGCTGGGGCAGCGCACGGTGTTCGCTGCCGAGTCTGCTTCCCACGGGCTGCTTCCCGGCCTGGCGTTGGCGGCGGCGATCGGTGCACCGCTGGCGGCGGGAGCCGTGGCGAGCGCGCTCGTGTTCGCGCTGGTTCTCTTGGTCGCGTTACGGGCACCGGCCGCGGGCCGCGGTCCTGCGATCGCGGCGACGGCGACGTTCTTTCTCGCCGTCGGCGCGCTCACAACCCAGGCGAGCGCTAGCGGGCTCCGGCCCGAGCGGCTGCTGTTCGGCGATCCGCTGGCGACGACGACCGCCGACATCTTCCTCGCCGCTGCGGCGCTCGCCGCCACAGCGGCAGTGCTCGCGCGTGCGGGACGCCACCTCGTCGCCGCGCTCGCTGACGCGCGCTGGGCTCACGCAGCGGGGATCGCGGTTGGGCGGCTGCGTCTCCTCTCGCTCGCGGTGACGCTGCTCGCTGTGTCGGTGGCGGCAAGCACTGTCGGCGGAGTGCTCGCACTGGTGCTGGTGGTGGCGCCGGCGGTGACGGTGCACCCCTTGGCGCGTGACCTGCGGCGCGCGCTGTGGGCGGCGCCTGCCGTTGCGATCGTCGGCTCGTGGTCGGGACTCGCGCTCGCCTGGATGCTCGACACCGCGACCGGGGCCACCGTCGCCGCGACGCTCGTGGCGATGGCGGCGGTGTCGGCCGCTTGCGGGTCAGCGGCTCGCCAGCGAGGCGCGTTCGCACCGCGCCGCCGCAAGCTCGCGGGCGAGCAGGGCGAGCCCTGACACGGTCAGGGCGAGTGCGATCAGCTGCGCGGCTGTGAGGCCGACGGCGACCTCGGGGTTGCGACGCACGAACTCGACGAGGAAACGGCCGAGGCCGGACAGCGCCAGGTAGAGCCCGAACAGGGCCGCCGACGAGAGGCGATCGCGCAGCCGCCACAGCAGCGCGGCCGTCAACCCCAGCACCAGCGTCTCGTAGATCGGCGTGGGATGCACGCGCTCGCTGGTGGGCACGGTGCCGTCCGGGTAGGCCATCGCCCAAGGCAGGTCCGAGCGCACGCCGTAGTCGCCGTCGCCCGAGAGCTGGCAGCCGATGCGACCGATCGCCTGGCCGAGCGCGAGCGGCGCGGCGACGGCGCCCAACAGCCAGACGCCGAGCTCGCGCCGCACTGCGGCCCAGACGAGCGCGGCGAGCGCCCCACCGGCGAGCCCGCCGTACCAGACCAGCCCGCTGCCCGAGAAGATCTGACCGAGCAGATCGCTTTTCGCCTCGTCCCAGTGCTCGACGATGTAGTAGGCGCGTGCGCCGACGATGCCCCCAACCAGCGCGGCGACCGCGAGCTCCCACGCGAACTCGGGGGAGCGGCCGAGTTCGGCGAAGCGCCGCGCTGCGACCGCGGCCGCGGCGACGAAGCCAGCGGCCATCGCAAGACCGAAGGTCTGCAGCGTGAGCGGGCCGATCCCGATCTCGGGAACCACGCGCTCAGCGTAGCGGGGAGGCAGTCGCCGAACGAGACGACCGAACCACACACGACCGCGAAGTGCGCACGGCGCGGCGCAGCACCGAGGCGGGTCGCTTGTGCGACCCGAAGCGCGAGCCGCGCCCCCACCTCTTGCCGGCCGCCTACTATGGCTCGGGGACCGCGAAAGCCTGGGGACGAGGAGAGCGTGCGCGAGAGACCGGAGCGGGTCGGCAGTAGCTTGCACGAGCGGCAGCGCTGGTCGCCGCTGGTGGTGCGCAGCGGTTGCGCGCGGCCCTGCGCAGGCGCAGCGCAGCGGCTCGTTTTGCGCGCGCGCGCCGCTTGGGTCGCACTGGCGGTGTCGGTGCTCGCAGCCGTCACGGCGGTCGCGCTCGCCACA
>BEIR01000229.1 GCA_002898855.1 bacterium HR41 | reverse complement strand
GAGCGGGCGCCGCGCCGCCGCCACCGCTCGAGCTGCCGCTGCCGGGCGCGGTGCAATTCGGTCGCTTCCGCGTGGCGGCGCGGTTAGCGCGCTGCCAAGGCCCGGCTTCGGTAGCCGAACCGGCGCTGGCGCGCGACCGGCTACCTGCGACGCTCACCGTCCGGTCGTGGCGTCCCGGCGATCGGATCCGTCCCCTCGGCCTCGGCGGGACGAAAACGCTGCAGGACGTGTTCACCGACGCCAAGGTGCCGCGTGCGCTGCGCGCCGAGCTCCCGGTCGTCGAGGCGGCCGGCGAGATCGCGTGGGTGGCGGGCGTCTGCGTGAGCGAGCGCTTCGCGGCCCGCCCGAGGGAGCCAGCGGTCGTGTTGAGCGCGCGCCTCGCCCGTGGCGACGGCGACTCGGCGGAAGGCTAGTAGCGTGCCGGGCGGGCCAGCGTCCCCGCCAAGGGCGTCGAGCGCGCGCAGTCGGCAAACTAAAGCCACGCGCCACTGAAACCCTCGGGCGGTTCGGCGGAGAGTTGAACACGCATCCTTCCGATCGACAGCTAGCGGGCGCGCGGGCCGGTTTGTCCGACCCCGCGGGCGGCGAGCGCACGCATGGCCCACGGCCGGGCAGCGTCGTCGTCGACGCGCAAGCGCTAGCCGAGCGCATTCGCCAGCTGGCGGCAGCGATCTCTAGCGATTACGCCGGGCGGGTACCGCTGCTGGTCGGCGTGCTCAAGGGCGCGGTCTTTTTCGTCAGCGACCTGATGCGGGCGCTCGAGGTGCCG
Source organism: bacterium HR41 (assembly GCA_002898855.1). GTDB lineage: Bacteria > Actinomycetota > Thermoleophilia > Solirubrobacterales > Thermoleophilaceae > Thermoleophilum. The sequence goes on along the minus strand of BEIR01000229.1, from coordinate 2,407 downwards.
TGCGAGGTCGACTTCATGGCGGTGGCCTCCTACGGCGACGCGACGTCGAGCTCGGGCGTGGTGCGCATCCTCAAGGATCTCGATCGGCCGATCGAGGGTCGCGACGTGCTCGTCGTGGAGGACATCGTCGACTCCGGGCTCACGCTCTCATACCTTCTGCGCACGCTACGCGCACGCGGGCCGGCGTCGCTCGAAGTGTGCGCGCTGCTCACCAAGCCCGAGCGGCGGAAGATCGACCTCCCTATCCGCTATGTCGGTTTCGAGATCCCCGACCGGTTCGTGATCGGGTACGGCCTCGACTTCGCGGAACGCTTCCGCAATCTCCCGTTCATCGCCGAGCTGGAGGAAAGGGGCGGTTGACGGTCCGTGGCGGGCTCACGACTCACGAGTTCGCCGGCAGCGGCCGAGAACGAAAAGGCAGACGAACTCCCCGGGGTTACCGAGCAGAACGGCGCTACCCCGCTGCTACGCTCGGGTTTCACAGTGGGGCGGGCCGAGCAGCTACGCCCGTCCCGGGAGGGCACGACACACCGTGAAAACGAAAACGTCGAGATTCTTCCGTAGCGCCCTCTTTCCGATCCTGATCGTGTTCGTGCTGGTGCTGTTCGCCCAGCGCCTGATCACGCCCGCGTCCGAAACGCGCCAGCCGCACTACTCCGACTTCCTCCAGCAGGTCGAGCAACGCCGCGTAAAGCAGGTCACGCTCAACACCAAGAACAACCGCATCGACGTCGAGCTCAAATCGGGCCAGAAGTACGAGACCGCCTATCCCGACAACACCGAGCAGCAGCTCGTCGACCAGTTGCGTCGCTCGGGCGCCGAGGTCGACGTCAAGGCGAAGACGACCTCGGGGTGGTTGCCGATTTTGAGCTACGGGCTGCCGATGCTTTTGTTCCTGCTCTTCTGGCTTTTCATCATCAACCAGATGCAGGGTGCCGGGCCGAAGGTGATGTCCTTCGGCAAGTCGCGGGCGAAACGTCTGTCGGTCGACCAGCCGAAGATCACCTTCCGCGACGTCGCCGGTGTCGACGAGGCGGTCGAGGAGCTACGCGAAATCAAAGAGTTCCTCGAGAACCCCAAGAAGTTCCAGGCGCTCGGCGCGCGTATCCCTAAGGGCGTGTTGCTGTACGGGCCGCCGGGCACCGGTAAGACGCTGTTGGCCCGGGCGGTCGCCGGCGAAGCGGGCGTGCCGTTCTTCTCGATCTCCGGGTCGGACTTCGTCGAGATGTTCGTCGGCGTCGGCGCGTCGCGTGTGCGCGATCTCTTCGAGCAGGCCAAGCAGAACGCGCCCTGCATCATCTTCATGGACGAGATCGACGCGGTCGGTCGGCACCGCGGCGCCGGTCTCGGCGGCGGCCACGACGAGCGCGAACAGACGCTCAACCAGCTGCTCGTCGAGATGGACGGCTTCGAGATGAAGGACAACATCATCTTGATCGCCGCCACCAACCGGCCCGACATCCTCGATCCGGCGCTGCTGCGCCCGGGCCGCTTCGACCGGCAGATCGTGGTCGATCGTCCCGACTTGAAGGGGCGGCGACAGATCCTGGCCGTGCACACGCGCGGCAAGCCGCTCGCGCCCGACGTCAACCTCGACAACCTCGCCGCCCAGACGCCCGGTTTCACCGGCGCCGACCTCCAAAACCTGGTCAACGAGGGCGCGTTGCTCGCAGCGCGCGAAGGTAGCCGTCGCATCGAGCAACGCCACCTCGAAGAGGGCATCATGCGCGTGCTCGCCGGGCCCGAGAAGAAGTCACGCGTGATGTCGGAGAAGGAGCGCCGCATCACCGCCTACCACGAGATGGGGCACGCGCTCGTCGCCCACTACCTCGAGAACACCGATCCGGTGCACAAGATCTCGGTGATCTCGCGCGGCCAGGCGCTCGGCTACACGATCTCGCTACCGACCGAAGACAAGTTCCTCACCACCAAGGCCGAGCTCGAGGACTCGATGGCGATGACGCTCGGTGGCCGTGCCGCCGAGGAGCTCGTCTTCGGCGAGGTCACCACCGGCGCCGCCAACGACCTCGAGAAGGTCACGCACACCGCCAAACAGATGGTGATGCGCTTCGGGATGTCCGAGAAGCTCGGGCCGCGCGTCTTCGGTCACGACCACACGCAGCCTTTCCTCGGTCGCGAGCTCGCCACCGAGCCCGACTACTCCGACGAGATCGCACGCGAGATCGACGACGAGATCCGGCGCATCGTCGAGGAAGCACACCGCCGCGCGCGGCAGGTGCTGGAAGAGCATCGAGCCGAGCTCGATCGCTTGTCGGAGATCCTCATCCGCCGCGAGACAATCGAGCGCGAGCAGTTCCTGAAGCTGCTCGACGGGGCCAGCGAGGAGGAGGTCTTCGGCACCGACGACACCGAGGCCGAGGCTGCTCGCGAGGCGCCCGAGCCAGCC
>BEIR01000228.1 GCA_002898855.1 bacterium HR41 | reverse complement strand
GGCGGCGCGCACCGCCGCGGAGCTGACGGCTTGCTTGGTGTCGCCGCCGAAGCGCCGACGCAGCTCGGCCACCACCGCCAGCGCACCCTCTACGGTCGGTGCTTCGCACAGCCGCGTGCGTTCCGGCTTCGGGACTTGCGCGCGCAAGCGCTCGGCGTACCAGGGGTAGAACTTGCGCAGATAGTGGTCGGCGCGTTCGCGCCCAAGGTGTTCGCAGGCCCCGGCGATCACGTACTCGAGCTCGTCGAGCACCTCGTCGACGCTCGGCTCGCCCGTGTAGCGACCGAGCAGCCGGGCGAACAGCCACGGGTTGCCGAGCGCGCCGCGCGCGAGCATCACCGCGTCGGCACCGACCTCGCGCCAGGCGCGCAGAACGCGCTCCTCGTCGTGGAGGCCGCCCGAGAGCACCACCGGCACGTCGAGCTCGGCGCACAGCGCTGCCGCCAGCGCGTAGTCAGGCTGACCCTTGTGCTGCTGCGAGGCGTGGCGCGGGTGGAAGCCGATTCCCGCCACACCGGCCTCGGCGGCGAGCCGGCGGGCGAGATCGACACCCGAGCGATCACCCGGCACGAGGCCCGAGCGCAACTTGCAGGTGACAGGCAAGCCCGACCCTTCGACAGCCGCGCGCGCGATCGCGACGGCGCGGTCAGGGTCTTCGAGCAGCGCCGCGCCGGCCCCGGCGCGACACACCTTGCGCACCGGGCAGCCCATGTTGATGTCGATGGCGTCGGCCCCGGCTTGGGCCACCACGGCCGCCGCCTCGCGCATCACCGCCGGGTCGTCGCCGAAGAGCTGGATCGCCAGCGGGTGCTCGTCGGGGTGAATGCGCAAAAACTCGCGCAACGTGCGCTCGTTGCCGCGCACGATCCCGTGGCTCGAGACCATCTCGGACACCACGAAGCCGGCGCCGAAACGCCTGGCTTGCAGGCGCACGAACCATTTCCCGATCCCCGCCAGCGGCGCGAGCACCAGCCGGTTGGGCAGCTCGAGCGAACCGAGCCGCCAGCTGCGTGCGAAGGGGTTGTTCTCGCTGCTGCGCAAAGCCACGGCGGCGCCCATCAAGCGGCGCGACGACGGCGCTTGCGCTTGCCCGTGCGCGGCGGCGGCTTGCGCGTGCTGGTTGCGGCACTTCCGCCGGAGCCGCTCGTCGGCACCCCGGCGCTGCCGCTGGACGTCGCCGCGCCGGCGAGCGCGGTCGCTGGTTCGCGACCGAGCAGCCGTCGAACGGTCAGCTGTTGGCCGAAAGACCAGAGGACGGACGTGATCCAGTAAACCGCGAGCCCCGCCGGGACGCGCGCTACGACCCCGGCGAAGAGCAGCGGCAGCGCCATCACGAAGCCCCGCTGGCCGCCGTCGAGCGCCGTCGCCGCGACCGCGCTCGACGCCAGCTGCGCGACCGCGTAGGTCGCGACCAACACCAGAAGAACCGTGCCGTGCGCGCGGGCACCGAGATCGGGGATGAAGAGAAAACCGGCGTGGGCAAAGAGACCATCGCGCACCTCTTCGCGCATCAGGAAGTAGAGCGAGATGAACACCGGAATCTGCAGCAGCGTCGGTGCCAGGCTCGCGAGCGGGTTGATCCCGTGCCGGCGGTAGTAGTCGAGGAGCTCGCGCTGCAGCCGCTCGCGGTCGTCGCGGTGGCGCTCGCGCAGGCGCGCGAGCTCGGGCAGGTGGCGGCGCAACTCGCGCTGCGCGCGCACCTGGCGCGCGACGATCGGGAGCAGCGTCAGGCGCACGAGCACCGTCAGCCCCACGATCGCAAGGCCCCATCCGAGGCCGACGCTGTGCAGCGCCTTGAGGACCGCGGCCTCGGCGTCAATCAGCGGTGCGAGGAGCGTCGCCACGGGCGGGAGGATAGGGAGCAGCGCTCGCCGCGCAGCGCCTACTCGGCGTTGCGCTCCCAGATCAGGCGCAGTCCGTCGAGCGTGAGCAGCTCGTCGACCTCGTCGAGCTGCTCGCAGCTCGGCGCGATCAGGTGCGCGAACCCGCCGGTCGCTATCGCCGTGGCCTCCTCGCCGAGCTCTTCGCGCAGCCGTGCCACGATCGCATCCACCGACCCGGCGTAGCCGAAAACGACACCCACCTGGATCGCTTCGCGCGTGCTTTTGCCGATCGCCCGCTTCGGCACCGCCAGATCGACCTTCGGCAGGCGTGCCGCCCGCTGGCTGAGTGCTTCGAGCGACACCTCGATGCCGGGAGCGATCACTCCCCCCAGGTACTCGCCGCTGGACGAGACGACGTCGTAGTTGATCGCCGTGCCGAAGTCGACGGCGATACAGGCACCGCCGCAGCGATCGTAGGCGGCAACGGCGTTGGCGAGCCGGTCGGCGCCGAGCTCGTGGGGGTTGTCGATGCGGATCGGCATGCCTGTGCGCAGTTGGGGACCGACAAGCGCTCCCGCACCGCCCAGGTAGCGCGCGATCAGCTGCTCGTACTCGGCCGCGAGCGTGGGTACGACCGACGAGACGATCGCGGCGTCGATGGCGCCGAGCTCGAGCCCACGGAGACCGATCAGGTCGACGACCACCGTCGCGAGCTCGTCGGCCGTGGCCGCGCGCACCGTCGCGAACCGCCAGTGGTCGACGAGCTCGTCGCCGTCGTAGAGGCCGAGGTGCGTCTGCGTGTTGCCGACGTCGACCGCAAGCAACATGGTGGTCAGGCGCTGCCGACTTTGCCGCTCTCGTCGGTCGCGGCACCAGCGTCACCGCCGTCGGTGTCGGCGCCGGCCCCAGCGCCACCGCCTCCCGCGCCCGCGCCGGCGGTCGCGAGATCGCCGAGCGGTGCACCCATCGCGTGGTAGCCGCCATCGACGTGGATGATCTCGCCGCTGATCGCGCGCGCGAGGTCGGAGAGCAGGAAGCGCACGGTGTCGGCGACCGGCCCGGCGTCACCGACGTCCCAGCCGAGCGGCGCTTGTCTGCCCCACATCTCGGCGAGCGACGAGAAACCGGGGATGCCGCTCGCCGCGACGGTGCGGATAGGGCCCGCAGAGACGAGATTCACGCGCACCCCGTCGGGCCCCAGGTAGCGCGCGAGGTAGCGCGCCGTCGACTCGAGCGCGGCCTTGGCAACGCCCATCCAGTCGTACACCGGCCAGGCGACAGAGGCGTCGAAGTCGAGCGCCACGAGCGACGCTGGCCGCGCCAGCACGGGGCGCAAAGCAGCCGCCATCCCCGCCAGCGA
>BEIR01000227.1 GCA_002898855.1 bacterium HR41 | reverse complement strand
CTGGCTGATGGACGGTCTAGCCTTCAAGGAGGGCGCGTCGTCGCTGCTGAAGGGAGGAAGCGACGTACCGACGGCGACCGACCTGTGGCTCTGCACGCTGATCGGCGTGGCCGTAACGGCCGGGCTTTTCATCATCACCGACTACTACACGTCGACACGCTTCCGGCCGGTGCGCACGATCGCCCGCGCGTCGCAGACCGGGCACGCGACGAACATCATCCAGGGTCTCGCCCAGGGCTTCCAGGCGACCGCGGCGCCCGCGATCCTGATCTCGCTGGCGATCCTCGGTGCTTACGAGCTCGGCGGCCTCTACGGCATCGGCGTCGCCGTGATGGCGCAGCTGTCGCTGACCGGTCTGATCGTCGCGCTCGACGCCTTCGGACCGATCACCGACAACGCCGGCGGCATCGCCGAGATGGCCGATCTGCCGGAGTCGGTGCGCAACGTCACCGACCCGCTCGACGCTGTCGGCAACACCACCAAAGCGGTGACGAAGGGGTACGCGATCGGCTCAGCGGTGCTCGCCGCACTCGTGCTCTTCGCCGCCTTCGTCGAGGAGCTCCGTGACGAGGCCACCGCTTCCGGTCACGCCGGTGACATCGGGCTCGGCACGTTCGACGTCGCCCAGCCCGAGGTGCTTATCGGGCTTGTGATCGGCGGCATGATGGTCTACCTGTTCGCTTCGCTCGCGATCGAGGCCGTCGGCCGCGCCGGCGGCGCCGTGGTCGAGGAGGTGCGCCGCCAGTTCCGCGAAAAGCCGGGCATTATGGAGCGCACCGAGAAGCCCGACTACGGTCGCGCGGTGGCGATCGTCACCGCCGCGGCACAGCGCGAGATGATCCTGCCCGCGCTGATCCCGATCGTCGTCCCGCTCGTCGTCGGCTTGCTGTCGTACAAGGCGCTCGGCGGGCTCTTGATCGGCGTGATCGTCGTCGGCTTCTTCGCCGCCGTGTCGATGACCTCCGGCGGCGGCGCCTGGGACAACGCCAAGAAGCTGATCGAGGACGGCGAGTTCGGCGGCAAAGGGTCGGAGGCGCACGCTGCCTCGGTCACCGGCGACACCGTCGGCGACCCCTACAAGGACACCGCCGGACCGGCGATCAACCCGATGATCAAGGTCGCGAACATCGTCGCGCTTCTGATCATCCCGTTCCTCGTCTGAGCGCTCGGCTCCCGACTTCAGCGCGTCCGGTGCGGAAGCTGGCGACCTTGGGGTCGTCCTTCCGCACCGGCGTTGCTGTCCCGGCGCTCGCCACCGGCGGCGACTAGCGTTCCAGCGCGATGGCCCGCTTTCGGCCGCGCAGCGTCGGACTCGAACGGGTGCTTGGGGCTGGAGCCCTCTTCAGCACCGCCTACGGCAACGTCGGCAGCTCGATCTACTACGCGCTCGGCCTCGTCGCCGTCTTCGCGCTCGGGCTGCCGCCGGCGGTTTTTGTCATCGCCGGCTTGATCTTCGCCTGCACCGCCGCGACCTATGCGGAAGGAACGACGATGTATCCGGAGGCCGGCGGATCGTCGTCGTTCGCTCGCCACGCCTTCAACGAGCTGTGGGCGTTCGTGGCCGCGTGGGGGCAGATGCTCAACTACATCATCACGGTCGCCATCTCGGCCTTCTTCGTCCCGCACTACCTCGGGGTTTTCTGGCCCGAGCTTGGACGCTCGCCGGCTGACATCGTCGCGGGAATCGCGGTGATCGCGGTGCTCGCGGCGATCAACGTGATCGGTGTCAAAGAGTCGGCGCGGATGAACGTGATCTTGGCCGTCACCGACTTCTTGACGCAGGTCGCGCTGGTGGTGGCCGGCCTGGTGCTCGTCTTCTCGCCGGAGGTTCTCGTCCGCAACGTCGACTTCGGCCGTTACACGACCTTGGGCGACTTCCTTGTGGCGATCCCCGTCGGGATGGTGGCCTACACCGGCATCGAGACGATCTCGAACATGGCCGAGGAAGCGCGCGACTACGGGCGCACGATTCCGCGCGGCATCGCCGCGGTGGTCGCCGCTGTGTTCGCGATCTACGCCTTCCTGCCGGCGGTCGCCCTCTCGGCGATGCCGGTGGACAACGGGCGCACCCTGCTCGCGCTGGCGAAAGAGGAGGGAGGTTTCGCCGACGACCCGGTGCTCGGCATCGTCGAGAACATGGATCTCGGCGTGCTCCAGCGCCCGGCCGAGATCTACGTCGGCGTGTTGGCGGCGACGATCCTTTTTCTCGCCACGAACGCGGGCCTGATCGGCGTCTCTCGCCTCACCTACTCGATGGGACAGTACCGCCAGCTGCCGCAGAAGCTGCGGTCGCTGCACCCACGTTTTCGGACCCCTTACGTTGCGATCCTCGTCTTCAGCCTCGTCGCCTGCCTGACGCTGCTGCCCGGCGAGGCCGAGTTTCTAGGCACGATCTACGCCTTCGGGGCGATGCTCTCGTTCACGATCGCCCACCTTGCCGTAGCCACACTGCGCGTACGTGCGCCCGACGTCGAGCGGCCCTGGCGCGGCCCCGGCACCCTGCGCGTCCGCGGGCACGAGCTGCCCGTCTACGCGGTTGTCGGCGGGATCGGCACAGGGCTCGCACTCGTCGTCGTCTCGGCGCTCGATCTGCGCACCCTGGCTGTCGGCTCGGCGTGGCTCGCGGTCGGGCTCGCGCTGTACGTCGCTTACCGCAAGCGGCAAGGGCTCGGTTTGACGGAGACGCGCAAGATCGTTCTCCCCGAGCCGGTCGTCGAGCGCGAGGTGGAATACGAGTCGATCCTCGTCGCCTTCGAAGGGGGGCAGTTCGAACCCGAAGCGATCCGCACGGCGTGCAAGCTGGCTGCGCGGCGCAACCGAGCGGTGCACGTCCTGGTGCTGATCACGGTGCCCTACAACCTCCCGATCGACGCGACGATGCCGACCGAGGAGGAAGCGGCCCAGGCCGTTATCGACTCGGCACGCGTTATCGGCGGTCGGCGCGTGACGGGCCACTGGGAGAAGGTGCGGCCGGGCGGCGCCGGGAGGCGCATCGTCGACGAGGCGCGTGCGATCAAGGCGCGGGCGGTAGTGATGCCGGTGCCGTCGCGACGCGCTGGTGGCGGTTTCGGCGACACGATCGAGACCGTGTTGGCGGAAAGGCCCGGCCGGGTGATCCTCGTCTCGCCGCGACCGGCGCAACGCGATCTGCGGCGCGCCGCTTAGAAGGCCGTGCCGCACACGGGCGTACGATTCG
>BEIR01000226.1 GCA_002898855.1 bacterium HR41 | reverse complement strand
CCGCAGACGAAGCACACCCTGGACACGCGTGACAGGCTAGCGCACGGCGCCCGCCGGCGCGAGCCGCGCGCGCAGGTCGAGCATCGCGACGACGGCGCGGGCAGCGTCCTCGCCGACGTGCCGACGCCCCTCGCCCGCGCGCGCCAGCGCCTGCTCACGGTTCGCGCACGTGATCACGCCGAAACCGCAGGGCACGCCCGTCGCCCGCTGCACGGCGCCGATACCGCGTGCCGCCTCCTGACAGACGAAGTCGTAGTGGTCGGTCTCGCCACGGATCACCACCCCTAGGCAGACGACGGCGACGAAGCGTCCGCTCTCGGCGCACCACTGCGCGGCGAGCGGGAGCTCGAACGCGCCCGGCACGTCGAAGGTGGCGTGCTCGTAGCCGGCGTCCGCAAGCACCCGCTGGGCGCCCGCAACCAGCCGGTCGGCGAGATCGGGGTAGAAGCGCGCCGCGCAGATCGCGACCTGTCCGCGGCCGCTGCGGTCAGCCACCCTCGGCTCCGTTCGTCACGTGGCCTGGGCCGCTCGTTTTGCGACGCGCGGGCGCTGGCCCCTCGCCGTAGAGGTCGGTCTCCACCCCCGCGCGGCCGAGCCGGCGGTCCTGCAAGCGCTCGGCGTGGAGCATCTCCTCGTCGAGCGCGAGACCTTGGTGGTGCAACAGGTGCCCGAGCTTCTCGCGCTTCGCGCGCAAGTACTCGCGGTTGTGCTCGTTCGGCGGGTGCTGGATCGGGATCTGGTCGGCGACGCGCAGGCCGTAACCCTCGAGCCCGATGATCTTCTTGGGGTTGTTCGTGAGCAGGCGGATTGAACTCAGCCCAAGATGCACGAGGATCTGCGCCCCGATGCCGTAGTCGCGCAGGTCGGCGGGAAGCCCGAGCTCGAGGTTGGCGTCGACGGTGTCGAGCCCCTCCTCCTGCAGCTTGTACGCCTTGAGCTTGTTGAGCAGCCCGATGCCGCGCCCTTCCTGCGATAGGTAGAGCAGTACACCCAGCCCCTCGCACTCGATCATCGCCAGCGCCGACTCGAGCTGCTCGCCGCAATCGCAGCGCAGGGAGTGGAAGACGTCGCCGGTCAAACACTCGGAGTGCACGCGCACGAGCACGTTCTCGCGGCCGGCGACGTCGCCCTTGACGAGCGCGACGTGGTGCTTGCCGTCGACCAACGAGCGGTAGCCGATCACCGTGAAATCGCCGTAGCGGGTGGGCAGGCTGGCCTCGGCGACGCGCTCGACCAGCTTCTCGGTCCGCCGCCTGTAAGCGATCAGGTCGGCGATCGTGATCATCTTGAGGCCGTGGCGCTGGCAGAACCGCTCGAGGTCGGGCACCCGCGCCATCGTGCCGTCGTCGTTCATGATCTCGCAGATCACGCCGGCCGGTGTGAGGCCGGCGAGGCGGGCCAGGTCGACCGCCGCCTCGGTTTGGCCTGCACGTTCGAGCACGCCACCGGGCTTGGCCTTGAGCGGGAAGACGTGGCCCGGCTGGACGAGATCGCTCGGTTTCGTGCGCGGGTCGATCGCGACCTGGATCGTGCGCGCTCGATCGTGCGCCGATATGCCGGTGGTCACCCCTTCACGCGCCTCGATCGAGACCGTGAACGCCGTCTCGAACGGCGACTCGTTCTTGGCTGTCATCAACTCGAGGCCAAGCTCTTCGCAGCGCTCGGGCGTGAGGGCGAGGCAGATCAGCCCGCGACCGTACTTAGCCATGAAGTTGATCGCCTCGGGCGTCACGAACTGCGCCGCTAGCGTCAGGTCGCCCTCGTTCTCGCGATCTTCGGCGTCGCAGACGACGACCATGCGTCCGGCGCGGATCTCCTCGATCGCTTCCTCGATCGTGCTGAACGGTGACTTTCGCTCGCCCATCTTGCGCTCCTTGCCGCGGTCGCGCGGCTCTCGCCTAGCGGCCCGCTTCGCCAGCTCCGGCCGCAGGCAAATTGTGCACGTATTCGCGCACGAGGCGGTCGACGTGCTTGGCGAGCACGTCGACCTCGATGTTCACGCGCGACCCGGCGGCGAGCTCGCCGAGCGTCGTGCGCTCCTGCGTCTCGGGGATCAACGCCACCGAGAAGGTACTCTCGGCGACCGCCGCGACGGTGAGCGAGACCCCGGCGAGCGCGACCGACCCCTTTTCGACTATGTAGCGGAGCAGTCGGGCGGGTGGGCGCACCTCGACGCGCCGGGCGAACCCCTCGGCCGCGCACCCAACGACCTCGGCGACACCGTCAACGTGGCCCTGCACGATGTGGCCGCCCAGGCGGTCGCCCACCGCCAGCGCGGGCTCGAGGTTGACGCGAGTGCCGGCAGCGAGCTCGCCAAGCGTCGAGCGGCGCAGCGTCTCGGCCATCGCCTGGACACGGAAGCGGGAGGGAGCGGTGTCGACCGCGGTGAGGCAGACACCGTCCACAGCGATCGAGTCGCCCGGCTCGAGCTCGCGCGCGAGCTCTGCGGCGACAACGATCTCGGCCCCCTCGCCGCTTCGCTCCACGGCTTCTACCCGACCTACCTCGCGCACCAGTCCCGTGAACACGCTCTCGCTACCTCGCCGTCCGTTTTCCGGTTCTGCCGCCGCCCGCGCGCTGGGCGCTTCCAGCGCGCCTGTCTACCACTCTCGCAAGCGGGCGTGGACGAGCACATCGTCGTCGATGCGCTCGACGCTCTCGACCTGGGCGCGCAACGCGTCGGCGATCGCCTCGGGCCCGCTGCCAGCGAGGGGGCGCGGAGCGTCCCGGTCGGCGACGAGAATCGGCGCCACGAAAACCCGCAGCTCGTCGACTTCGCCGGCGGCCAGGAACGCTGCGGCGAGACGCGGCCCGCCCTCCAGCAGCAGCGACTGCACACCGCGCTGCCCGAGCTCGTCGAGGGCGTTCGCGACACGCGCCTCCGCGGTCGGGCCCCCGACGACGACCACCTCCACCCCGGCCGCCTCGAGCCGCTCGAGCGCCGGCCGCGGTGCTGCCCTCGAAGCGAACACCAGCACCGGCGCTTCGGCGACGGTCCGCGCAAGTGTGCCCGTCGGCGGCAGCCGCGCCTCGGAATCGAAAACGACCCGCAGGGGCTGGCGCTCGACGTCCGGCAGGCGCGCGGTGAGCAGCGGATCGTCGGCCAGCGCGGTGCCGATCCCTACCGCCACGGCGTCGGCGGCGGCGCGCCAGCGGTGGACCAGCTCGCGGCTGCGCTCGCTCGAGATCCAGCGCGAGTCGCCGCTACG
>BEIR01000225.1 GCA_002898855.1 bacterium HR41 | reverse complement strand
TCGCGGCGCGCCGCCGTTTCGGGATCGCGCCCGACCGGCTCGCTCACCTCGCCCTCATCCGTCTCTTCGCCGGCGATCTCGCAGCTTTCGTCGGCGTCCGTCACAGACGCGAGTGTACGCCGCGACTGGCCCCTCCCGGCGCCCCGTGCATTTCCCGCTAGCAGGGGTCGACGTCTACGGCTACCGCGACGTCGCGGAACGAGCGCCGCGCGACGAGAGCGTCGACCGCCTCCCGCACCGCGCCGATTTCGGCATCGGCCGGCGGCGCGGCTTTCACCACTAGCCGCGCCCGGTACTTGCCGGCGCGCCGAAAGAGGGGCGCCGGGCCCAGCGCCTGCACGCCGCGCTCGGCCAACGCGGCGCGCAGAGCGTCGGCCGCAGCGAGCTCGCGACCTGCCGTGGTGCTGTGCAGCTCGAGGTAGACGAGCTCGACGAACGGCGGATAGCCGAGCGTCCGCCGCCACTCGCTCTCCTCGCGCACGAAGCCGGTGCTGTCGTGGTTGGCTGCGTAGCGCAGGGCACGGGCGTTAGGGTCGCGCGCCTGCACGATCACACGACCGCCGCACCCGCCGCGGCCGACGCGTCCGGCGAGCTGGGTGACGAGCTGGAAGACGCGCTCCTGGGCGCGGTAGTCGGGGATCGCCAGCGCCGCATCGGCGGCGACCACCAGCCCTAGCTCGATCCCGGCGAAGTCGTGGCCCTTGGCTACGAGCTGGGTGCCGACCAGCACCCCGGCGTCTGCCGCCTCGAAGCGCGCGAGGAGCTCGTCGCTGGCGCCGGTGGCGGTGTCGGCATCGAGCCGGAAGACAGGAAGCGGGGCGACGATCGCCCGGAGTGCCGCTTCGAGCTGTTCGGTGCCGGCACCGGCGAGCGCTAGCGACACCGAGCCGCAGTTGCGACAGCGCCCGCGCAGCGCTTCGGCGTGGCCGCAGTGGTGGCAGCGCAGCGCGCCTTGCGCGCGGTGGTAAACCAGCGCGACGTCGCAGTTCGGGCAGCCGAGCGTCTCGCCGCAGGAGCGACAACTTGCGTAGGGCGCGAAACCGCGTCGGTTGAGGAGCACGATCGCCTTGCCGCGGCGGCGCACGAGCTCCTCGAGCGCGTCGACCGCCGTTTGCGTGAGTCGGCCAGGGGCGGGCGCCGCGACGACCTCGACCGGCGGCAGTGCGCTTCCGTCGGCGCGCCGCGACAGCTCGATCCTTCGCCACCGCACGAAGCTGTCGACGCGCGGCGTCGCGCTCCCCGCGAGCAGTAGCGCGCCGCTGCGGCGCGCGAGCTCCTCGGCCGCGCGGCGAGCGTCGTAGCGTGGATCCTGGTCCTGCTTGTAGGCGTCGTCGTGCTCCTCGTCGACAACGACGAGGCCGAGCCGCGCGAGGGGCGCAAACAGCGCCGAGCGCGCGCCGACGCAGATCCGTGAGCGCCCGCTACGCAAGCGCTCCCATTCGCCGCGGCGCGCAGCCGCCGGAAGGCCGGAGTGGAGCAACGCGACCGTGTCGCCGAACCGCGCCCGGAAGCGCGCCACCGTCTGCGGCGCGAGGGCGATCTCGGGAACAAGGACGAGCACGTCGCGTCCCTGCTCGAGGCAGCGGGCGGCCGCCCGCAGGTAGACCTCGGTCTTGCCGCTGCCGGTCACGCCGTGCAAGAGCAGCGGCGCCGGCGCCGGCTCGGCGAGAGCGCGCTCGATCGCGGCGAGCGCACGCTCCTGGTCGGCGGTCAGCCGCGAAGCAGCCTCGTGTGCACGCCCGACCGCGGCCGTGGCCGCGGGTCGTGCGACCGTTCCGCTGCGGCGCAAACGGACGAGACCGCGGCGCTCGAGACGCAGCAAGCTCGGTCGCGCCGGCCGGCCGATGGCGGCGTCGAGCGCTTCGGCGCTCTGCGGTCCGGCGGCTAGCGCCGCGAGCAGCCGTCGTTGCAGCGCACCGAGGGGGGTGGCGACGCCCGCCCCGTCGGCTGCGGCGAGCAGCTCGCTACCAGCGGCGGTGAGCTCGGCGACTATCCGCCGCCGCCGCTCGGCGCCGCCTCCGCGGCCGATGCCGGGGGGCAAGGCGAGAGCGAAAGCACGCGCGGGCGTCGAGCAGTAGCGTGCGGCTAGCCACCGACAGAAGCCGACGAGATGCTCGGGCAGCGCCTCGGCGAGCAGGGCGCGCGGCGAGCGCAGCCGGTCGGCGGGGACAGCGCTCTGGTCGGCGAGCTCGCCGACGACGCCGACCACCTGGCGGCGCCCGAGCGGCACGACGAGCAACGCGCCCGGGGTCACCGCTCCCTCGAACTCGTCGTCGACGCGGTAGTCGAGGGGGCCGGCGAGAGCGCGCGTCGTCACGAGCGGCCACACCCTTGCGATCGCCTGCGCCACGGGCGCGGACGCTAAACGGTCGAGCGGCGGCGCTCGCGGGACCCCGAAAAGCGTGAGCGCGCGGGCGCTGGTGCGCTTCCGGACGCCCGGTGACACCTGCCGGGGTTGTCGCAGCAGGGCGGCGGGCTAGGATGCGCGAACAGGTGAGAGCGGACGGTCGGCGACGGGGGCGTCGGCACAGTCCGCAACCGCGTTGCCCGCGCCGCGACTTTCGGGACGGGCGCGTGTTGTAGAGCGAAAGAGCCCCCTGGTCGGTTTGTCCACAGCAGCGCAAGGAGGAGAACGATGCGATCGAAACGGAGACTGGCGCTCGGCGCAGCGCTCGCCTTGGTCGCGAGTCTCGTCGTAGCGGCGGTTGCCTACGCGGCGAACGTGTACCGCGCCGACGGCTTCGGCAAGCCGTACGGCTCGGGTTCGCCGAAGAAGCCGCTTCCCAAGAACCTCGTCATCGAGTACTGGGTTGACAGCGACGACAACACCGTGCCGGTGCCGGTGAAGTCGTACGAGTTCCGCGTCCAGGGCGGCACTCAGTTCGCCAAGTACTTCCCGACCTGTCCAGACGACCAGGTCAACAACCCCGACCCGAACGTCCTCGCCCAGAAGTGCAAGAAGGCGCGGGTCGGCAAGGGCACGGTGTTCGCGACGATCGGCAAGGCCGGCCAACCGCTCGCGCAAGCGTCGGGAACCTGCCAGCTCGATCTGGTGATGTACAACATGTCGCGCGGGCGCGTGGCGCTGCGTCTCGACCCGGCGCAAGGGCCGTTCCAGGCGCCGGCGACGTTTCCTTGCCCGATCAGCGGCCAGTCGATCATCGCCAAGTGGACTAAGCCGCGCGTGCGTGGCAAGCCGTCGAGCGGTCTCAAGTTCACGGTGCCGCAGGAG
>BEIR01000224.1 GCA_002898855.1 bacterium HR41 | reverse complement strand
CGTTACCGTCGGTGATTATCGCCACGTAGCGCGGCCGGCCCGCAGCGTTCGCGCTCACACCTCGAGGATCTCTCGCTCTTTGGCGGCGAGCAGCTCGTCGATCTGACGGACGAAGCGGTCGGTCACGCGCTGCAGTTCGTTCTCGGCTCGGCGTTCGTCGTCCTCGCCGAGCTCGCCCTCGCGCTTGAGCTCGCGCAGCTCGCCGAGCACCTCGCGCCGGATGTTGCGCACCGCGACCCGCCCCTGCTCGGCGATGTTGTGTACGACGCGAACGAGCTCGCGGCGCCGCTCCTCGGTGAGCTCGGGCACCTGCAGGCGGATCACGTTGCCGTCGTTGCTCGGTGTGAGCCCGAGATCGGACTCGAGCAGCGCCTTCTCGATCGCTGGGATGGCGTTCTTGTCGTAGGGCGTGACGACGAGCAGGCGCGCCTCGGGAGCGGCGATCTGTGCCAGTTGGCGGAGCGGCGTGCGCGCGCCGTAGTAGTCGACGTCGACGCGGTCGAGCAGGTGCGGCGAGGCGCGACCGGTGCGCACGGTGTGCAGCTCCTGACGCGTCGCGTCGACCGACTTCGCCATCCGGCTTTCGGCGTCGGCGAGAAACTCTTTGACCAGCTCGTCGCTCACGATGAAACCAGCGTTCCTACGCGTTCTCCAGAGACGATGCGCGCGATGTTGCGCTCGTCATCCATGTTGAACACGTAGATCGGAACCCCTTCCTCGCGACAGAGCGACAACGCCGTCGCGTCCATCACCGCCAGGCGCCGTTCGATCGCCTCCTGGTGCGTGATGTGCTCGAGCAGGCGCGCGCTCGGGTCGCGGCGCGGGTCGGCAGTGTAGATGCCCTCGACCGCGTTCTTGGCCATCAGCAGAGCCTCGGCATGGATCTCGAGCGCGCGCAGAGCGGCCGCCGTGTCGGTCGTGAAGAACGGGTTGCCGGTACCGGCGGCGAAGATCACGATCCGCCCCTTCTCGAGGTGGCGGATCGCGCGTCGCCGGATGTACGGCTCGGCCACCTCGGAGATCGTGATCGCCGACTGCACGCGCGTGACGGCGCCGATCTTCTCGAGTGCGTCCTGCAGCGCGAGCGCGTTCAGCACGGTGGCGAGCATCCCCATGTAGTCGGCGGTCGCGCGGTCCATCCCTTGGGCGGCGCCGGCGAGGCCGCGGTAGATGTTGCCGCCACCGACTACGACCGCCACCTGCACGCCGCGATCGGCGACGCCCTTGACCGCGCGCGCGATCGCGTCGACGCGCGCGGGATCCACGCCGTAGGCGGCGCTGCCCATCAGCGCCTCGCCGGATAGCTTGAGCAGGATCCTGCGAAAGCGCGGGGACGGCTCGGCGCCGCCGTCACCGCGAGGGTCGCGGCCAGCTGCTGCCTGCGGCGGCTCGGCGGCCACGGCGTTGCCTATTCGCCGACCGCGATGCGAGCGAAGCGGCGGATCACGATGTTCTCGCCGGTCTTGGCAGCCAGCTCCGCGCGCATCTCCTCGATCGTTTTGCCGCCGTGCTTGTCGCGGTTGGCGTGCTCTTGGCGCAGCAGCACGACCTCGTCGAGCCACTTGTTGAGCCGACCCTGGGCGATCCGCTCCTGCACTTCCGGAGGCTTGCCGTCCTGGGCGGCCTGTTCGCGCAACACGCGCAGCTCGGCTTCCCGCTCCTCGGCGGGCACCTCGTCCTCGGACACGTAGCGCGGCGCCGCCCAGGCGACGTGGAGCGCGACCTCCTGGGCGAACTCGCGGAACTCAGCGCTGCGCGCGACGAAGTCCGTTTCGCAGTCGACCTCGACGAGCACCCCGATCTTGCCGTCGGCGTGCACGTAGCTAGCCACGTAGCCTTCGGCCGCCTCGCGCCCGGCGCGCTTGGCAGCCTTCGCTTGGCCACGAACGCGCAGGATCTCGACAGCCTTCTCGATGTCGCCGGCCGCCTCCTCGAGCGCGGCCTTGCAGTCCATCATTCCCGCGCCGGTGCGCTCGCGCAGCTCCTTGACGTCGCGAGCGGTGATAGTCGCCACTTTCGCTCAAACCTCCTCGTCGGGCTCGAAGGTACGAAGCTCCCGTAGCGCCACCTCGGCCGGCTCGGCGTCGGCCGGGGCGTCGGGGGAGTAACCAGCCGCGAGCGCCTCCTCGCGGGCACGGCGCTCGCGTTCCTCGCGTTCGCGCTCCTCGCGCTCGCGGCGTTCGCGCTCCTCGCGTTCGCGCTCCTCCGCCTCGCGCTGCGCGCGCTCGGCTTCGAGCACGCTGAAGCGCTCCCGGCCCTCGGCGATCGCGTCGGCGATCGCGTCGACGATCAGCCGGCAGGAGCGGATCGAGTCGTCGTTGCCCGGAATCACGTAGTCGATCGGGTCCGGATCGGCGTTGGTGTCGACCAGGCCGATGATCGGTATTCCCAGACGGCTCGCCTCGCGTACAGCGATCTCTTCGGTCTTGAGATCGACGATGAAGACCGCATCGGGGAGACGCTCCATCTGCCGTACCCCGCCGAGTGTCGCGCGCAGCTTCTCGAGCTCGTGCTGGGCGCGGATCCGTTCGCGCGTGGGGAGCAGCTCGATCGTTCCGTTCTCGGTCCACTCCTCGAGCTCGTGCAAGCGCTGGATGCGGCGCGAGATCGTCGCCCAGTTGGTCAGCAAGCCGCCGAGCCAGCGGTTGTTGACGAACGGCATTCCGCAGCGGCGAGCGGCCTCCTCGAGCGGCTCGCGCGCTTGCTTTTTCGTGCCCACGAACAGCACCGTGCCGCCACGCGCGGCGACGTCGCGGGCGAACTCCTGGGCGCGACGCAAAAGCGGCTCGGTCTGGGTGAGATCGATGATGTGGATGCCGTTGCGCTCGCCGTGGATGAAGCGCCGCATCTTCGGGTTCCAGCGGCGCGTCTGGTGGCCGAAGTGAACCCCGGCCTCGAGCAGCTCCTTTATGCCGATCTCTCGCACATCGACTCCCTTTTTCGACTTGCGTGGGTGGTGCCAGCTCCGCGCCCGCACACGGGACCCGACTAGCGGGCAGGGCCGCCTGCCGCAACGCGGAGGTCGCCTACAGAGACGTGGCAAGGATACGTGAGGGCGACTGGCACGCGTGGTGCCGCGCCGTGCCGTGCGAGCGTGGGCAGGTGTTACATGCGCACGAACCCGATGATCCCGGCGCCGTCGTGGACACGTTCGGCGACGCGGTCGGAGGTGTTGCCCTCGATCGTCTTGATCCCTCCGTCCGGCAGCACCGCCTCGCCGATGCCGACATGTTC
>BEIR01000223.1 GCA_002898855.1 bacterium HR41 | reverse complement strand
CCGCCCCGCAGCGCCCAGAAGAGGTCAGGGTCGCGCGCGTGGTCGACACGACGGAGCTGACCGTCGGCGGTGACGACGTCGATCGCCGTGACGTTCGAGGCTTGAAGGCCGTACTTGCGGCTGATCCAGCCAAGACCTCCGCCCAACGAGTAGCCGGCAACACCAACGTCCGGCGAAGAGCCGTGCACGGCAGCGAGGCCGTGGTCGGACAGCGGAGGGATCACCTGCTCCCACTTGACGCCTCCCTCTACGCGCACGCGCTGGGCGCGGGTATCGATCGCCACGCCTTGCAGGTGCCGAAGATCAACGAGCAAGGAGTCAGCGAGATCGCCGTAGGCGTCGGCGTTGTGGCCGGCCGCCTGGGGCGCGACACGAAGCCCTTGGTCGCGAGCGAACTCGACCGCCGCGACGACTTCGCTGCTGTTACGCGGGAGCGCGATCGCCGCCGGTCGCAGGTCGAGCGCAAGGTTGAAAACGCGGCGGGTGGCGTCCCACTCAGCGTCCTCGGGAAAGAGGATCTCGAACGGAGGGCGTCTCTTGCGAGCGATCATGGCGCGATCGTCGCCGGTGGCAAGCGGCGCGACCATCCCGCAAGTGCGGGGAATTGGCCGGTCGCGAACCCATGTGTCGGCGGGCGGCGACGGACGTCGGTCGGACGTGACACACGTGGGTCAGGGGTGTAGCGTCGCCACATGGTGGGCATCGCCGGAGAGAGCGCTCTGGCGGCAATCGAGCGCATCGCCGACTCGGGACTCCCCGCCCAGCAGCTGCTCGAAGGGGCAGCGGCGCGCATCGACCGCGTGGTGCCGGCCGACGCTCAGTTCCTCGCTGCCACGGATCCCTCGACGATCCTGGCGATGGGCGCGGGTCTCGTCAGAGACCTTCCCCTAGAGCTCTGTCAAGTCCATTGGGACTACGAGTTCATGGTCCCCGACTTCAACAAGTTCGTCGACATTGCCCAGCGGTCACGTTTGGTAGCCGATCTCCACGAAGCGACGCGCGGCCGACCCGCACGCTCCCCGCGCTGGCGCGTGGTTGCCAGCCACATGGGCAAGCACGCCGAGGTGCGGATGGTCTTCGCGCAGGGCGGTGCGGTCTGGGGGATCGGCCAGCTCTACCGTTTCGGCAGCTCCACGCGCTTCGACGAAGACGAGAAGAGCTGGCTTGCCCGCGTCGCACCTGTCTTGGCGCGCGGTCTGCGGCGTGCGGTGCTCGCCCAAACTGGGATGGGTGGTGCCGGCAAGCCGGAACAGCCCGGGGTCGTGCTGTTGGACGCCGACGGCAGGGTGGAGTCGATGAACCGGGTGGCGGCGGAGCTGCTCGAGGAGATCAGCCCCGGTGCGAGTTTCCGCGGGAGCGCGCATCCGGTTCCGTTCGAGGCGTTCTCGGCCGCCGCGCGCGCCCGGGCCGACCGCCCGCGCTTCGATCGTCACGGCGCCGAGAACCTGCGAGTACGCGCCCGCGACGGAACGTGGCTGACGATGCACGCGACGCCGCTAGCGGACAGCGGCCAGATCGCGGTGATCATCGAGCGCGCCCGCACCAGCGATATCGCCGCTCTGATTGTCGAGGCCTACGGCCTCACAGCGCGCGAGCGCGACATCACCTGGCGGCTTGCGCGCGGGCTCGGGACGGCGCGGATCGCTGCCGAGCTGTACCTCTCGCAACACACCGTCCGCGACCACATCAAGGCGATCTTCGAGAAGGTCGGCGTGCACAGCCGCGGTGAGCTCGTCGCGCAGATCTTCGCCGACCACTACGCACCGCCGAGCCACTTTCACGGACCGGCCACGCCATCCACTGCGAGCTGAACCGGTCGGTCGACGATCGGCGAGGGCCCTGCCCCGGCTGGCCGTTCCGAGGCAGGTCGCCGCTCCGCTGGCTAGCCCGCTCGCGACGTTCGCGCAGCCGAGCGTCGGTAGCCGCTAGGGCACAGGGCCGCGCCTCGTTCCCGGCGCTGACACCAGGCGACCGCCACTAGGGCGGTCGCGGCAACAACGTCGAGGTTTTCTATAGCGGGGGCGGGATTTGAACACATATCCCCGACGCTTGCCTACAGGTTCGTCGAGGTGGTCCAGCTACGACCTAGCCTTCAGGCTTCCCCCCGTCCACGCCTCCCGCGGTCCCGCTGCATAGCGCTTGCCAAGCTCGACGCCTCCCGCGGCCACCCCGAAGGTCGCAGGAAGCCCACTGGCGTGAGCGCCACGTCGTTGATGGCGGCCCGTCCCGGCTCAGCGTCGGCACCGAGAGCGTCCGCAGGTCTTTCGCGAAGGCGGCTGACGTCCTCCAGGTCGTGGCCGTCGGCTGCGGTGAGGAAGTCTGCCTTTGCCGAGGTTCAAGCTGAACACCGGTATGCCCCCCTCGAGCGTGGGGCGCAGCGCACGCAGGACGGTGCCGTCACCGCCGAGGGCGATGCGTAGGCTGGGGAGCCGCCCGTTGGAAGCGGGAGGCCATGCTTGCGCGCCTCATCCGACGGCGACAAGCTCGACATCGGCGGCAGCCGCGAGCGCCACCTCTCTGACCCTCGGCTCGACGCTCCGCTCACGCTCGCTGTAGCCGATGACGAGCGCTCGCATGACGAGTGCCCGAGGGGACTGGCGGCTGTTCGACCTGAAGGCGACTTCGGGGAGCCGGTGAAGCCGATGATCGAGACAGCCGCGAGAACCAGCCCGACCCCGAGCCGCCGGGTGGGCGTCGGCTCCGATGTCTGAGTCAGGGTGACGCTGCCGATCAGCACCCGGCGACGAGCGGGGCCGCTCCCGCACGGGCAATCACAGTCCGCTCGACCGCGGTCGCCTCGGGCGGCGCAGCGCGCGCCCCGCTGCTCGCGCCCCCCGCACGGCCCGGGTCGAGTACGCTGAGACTGAACCTGATGGTTCAGTCTCACGCCGAGACAGACATGGCCTTCGCCGCCCTCTCGGACGCTAATCGTCGCGGAATCCTCGAGCACCTGGGAGGAGGCGATGCCTCGATCAGCGACCTGGCCGAGTGCTTCGGCATGACCGTCACCGGGATGCGGAAGCACGTCCGCGTCCTCGAGGATGCAGGGCTCGTGACGACCAGGAAGGTCGGCCGCGTGCGCCGCTGCACGCTTGGCCCGCGACGCCTCGAGCAGGAGACGGCCTGCATCGCCGAGTACAGGCGCATGGTGGAAGCCCGTCTCGACCGGCTCGAGACTTCCTCGAGCCAACGAAAGGAGAGCCGTCATGAACGCAGGCTCCGAGCGGCCCGAGCCGTCCGTCGGCACG
>BEIR01000222.1 GCA_002898855.1 bacterium HR41 | reverse complement strand
CTGAGATCCTCGAGCGCTTCGAGCGCGAGGTGCAAGAGATCGAGAACCAGTACGAACTCGGCCTGATCTCGCAGCAGGAGCGCCACGAGGCGGTGGTCGAGAAGTGGACGCAGGCCACCGAGGAGGTCGGACAGGCGATGGAGCGCCACCTCGACCCCCTCAACCCGATCTTCATGATGGCCAACTCCGGCGCACGCGGATCGTTCAAGCAGATCCGCCAGCTCGCCGGCATGCGCGGCCTCATGGCCAATCCGAAGGGCGAGATCATCGAGCGGCCGATCAAGTCCAACTTCCTCGAGGGCCTGTCGGTGCTGGAGTACTTCAGCTCAACGCACGGCGCTCGCAAGGGTCTCGCTGACACCGCGCTGCGCACCGCCGACTCCGGCTACCTCACGCGGCGCCTCGTGGACGTTGCGCAGGACGTGATCGTCCGCGAGGAGGACTGCGGCACCGACGAGTTCATCGAGGTGCCGTTGCGCGGCGAGGACGGCGAGCTCAACATCAGCCTGCCCGGCCGCTACGCCGCCAAGGACATCAAGCTCGGCAACAAGGGCAGCGTGCTCGTGAAGGCCGGCGAGCTGATCACCAAGGCGCACGCACGCCAGCTCGCCGAGGCGTACGCCGACGAGAACCCGACCTTCCCGGTGCGATCGGTACTCAAGTGCCGTACCCGCCAGGGTGTCTGCCAGCGCTGCTACGGCGTCGCCCCGGCGACCGGCAAGGTCGTGGCAGTCGGTGACGCGGTCGGCATCATCGCTGCCCAGTCGATCGGCGAGCCCGGTACACAGCTGACGCTGCGGACTTTCCACACGGGTGGTGTCGCCGGTGCCGACATCACCCAGGGTCTGCCGCGCGTCGTCGAACTTTTCGAGGCGCGCAAGCCCAAGGGGATGGCCGAGGTCGCGAAGGTCGACGGCACGGTCGCGATCGAGGAGACCGAGCGCGGTCTGCGGCTGATCGTGACCGACGCCAAGGGCAACGAGCACGCGTACACATTCCCGCAGCGCACACGCCTGCTGGTCGAGAACGGCCAGAAGGTGCGCCGCGGCCAGCCGCTCAACGAGGGTTCGATCAACCCCCACGACCTGCTCGAAACGCAGGGGCGCACGGCGGCCGAGCTGTACCTCGTCGACGAGGTGCAGAAGGTCTACCGCTCGCAGGGCGTCGACATCAACGACAAGCACATCGAGATCATCATCCGCCAGATGATGAAGAAGGTCCGGATCGAGCAGAAGGGCGATTCGGACTACCTGCCCGGGCAGTTCGTCGACCGGCTCGACGTGCTCGAGACGAACGAGCGACTGCGAGCGGAGGGCAAAGAGCCGGCCGAGTACGAGGAGGTGATCCTCGGCATCACCAAGGCGTCGCTCGCGACCGAGTCGTGGCTCTCGGCCG
The DNA here is from genome assembly GCA_002898855.1 of bacterium HR41. GTDB lineage: Bacteria > Actinomycetota > Thermoleophilia > Solirubrobacterales > Thermoleophilaceae > Thermoleophilum. The sequence continues at coordinate 1,867 of BEIR01000222.1, read as the reverse complement.
CGTCGTTCCAAGAGACGACGAAGGTCCTCACCGACGCTGCCCTAGAGGGCAAGATCGACCGGCTGCAGGGGCTCAAGGAGAACGTCATCATCGGCAAGCTGATCCCCGCTGCCACCGGCTTGCGGCGCTACCGGCGAGTCGAGGTGGAGCCTGCTGAACCGGTGCGGCGCGCCGAGGACGAGCTCGGTGTGTTCGAAGACAGCGACCTCGCTGCCGAGCTCGGCCTGACCGACGGCGAGATTGAGGGTTTCGGTCTCGGCAACGGTGGTGACGCCGTGCCTTTCGGCGAGGAGATCGCCGATCTCGGCGGGCAGGGCGAGGACAGCGACTCGTAGGGGCGCCAACGCGCCGCACAGCGGTAGCCCGCACTAGTGCGTGCACCGCGCGCTCGTGGCGGCGTGCGCTAGCGGACGAGCGTGCCTGCCCAAGCGAGCAGCTCGCGCGTGTGGTCGGGCGTGAGCCCGATCGCGGGCTCGGTCGCGACGAGCCGCGTCGGTGCCGAGCGTTCGCGCGCCCAGGCCCAGCAGGTGCGGTCGAGGTTGTCGTCGATCCACGCGAGCGGGCGGCCGCCAGCGAACCGTTCGATCGCGTTCAGCTTCCAGTGCGCCCCTCCGGGTCGCGGCGCGCCGTCGAAGCGCACCACGGGCAGCTCGCGCCACGGCAGCTCGAGGAGACGCGGCAGATACTCGTTGGCCTTCTCTTCCCAACCGGTCGCCCACACAAGGTCGAAAGCCTCGGACAGGCGCACGAGCTCGCGTCCGGCGCGGCGAGAGAGAACGTGGAGGACCCCGTCGACCCATGCCGGCACCCCCGGAAGCGCGCCGTTCGCTTCGAAACCGAACAGGCTGATGACCCCGTCCACGTCGACAAACAAGAGCGGTCGGCGGTGTTCGCTCACGGCTGCGGAGGGTTTGCGCGAGTCGGCGGATTGACGACTGCTGCCCGGTCGTGTTCAGCGTGCAGGCTCGGGCGCCGATAGCTCGAAAGGCCAGGGAGCGCCTGGGCGCCAGCGAAGCGACTCAAGGACGGGACGTAACTAGGCATGGAGCTAGAGATCGGAATTTTGCTCGCACTCGCCTGTGCGGTGGTCACGAACGTCGCCTTCTTGCTCAAGCACCGTGGCGCCGTCGCGGCACCGCCGGTCGCCTTCCGGCACCCCTTGCGCAGCGCTATCGGTCTCTTCCGCTCACGCTGGTTTACGATCGGCATGCTCGTCGCTGCGAGCGCCTGGGTTCTGCACGTCGCGGCGCTCGCGCTCGCCCCGCTCTCGGTGGTGCAGGCGGTCCTGGCGGGGGGCATCGCCCTCATCGCCGTGCTAGCCGAGCGCTGGTTCGGTCACGAGGTGGGGCGCCGCCAGTGGCTCGGGGTCGGTCTCACCGCTATCGGGCTGGTCCTGCTGGCGGTGACAGCGCCGGCCGCCCAAACATCGGGACACCGCTACTCGGCTCTGGCGATGGCGATTTTCGAAGGGTCGCTGCTCGCCGCCGGTCTCGCGCTCGCGCTCGCTCCGGGGGTCCGTCAGCATCGTCACGCCGGGAGCGCGCTCGGCGTCTCGGCAGGGTTTCTGTTCGGAGTCTCCGACGTCGCTCTTAAGGCTCTCGCCACAAGCTTCGCGGTCGCCGGTCCGGCCGGCCTCGTCTCGCCGTGGCTCGCGAGCGCCGCTCTCGCTTCCGTTGCGGGCTTCTACGCATCCGCTCGCGGTTTGCAGACTGGCGACGCGGTCGGCGTGATCACCCTCACCAGCGCCGGCGCCAACGTCAGTGCCATCGCCGGTGGCCTGATCGTCTTCGGCGAGCCTCTTCCAACGGATCCGGCCGCGCTCGCCGCACAGATCTTCGCCTTCGTCGCTTTGGTCGTTGCGGCGGTG
>BEIR01000221.1 GCA_002898855.1 bacterium HR41 | reverse complement strand
CAGGTCGGCGTCGAAGAATGCGGGCACCTGTCCGTACTCGGCGAGCCACAACTCGCGCCGCCGCCGGAACAGCGACTCGCGCTCCTTCCACTCGACCAAAACCGGGGTGGCGATGAAGATCGACGAGTAGGTGCCCGAGACGACACCGACCATGAGGGCGAAGGCGAAGTCCTTGAGCGTCTCGCCGCCGAAGAAGTAGAGCGCGGTGATCGGCAGCAGCGTCGACAAGCTCGTAGCGAGCGAGCGTGTCAGCACCTCGGACATCGAGCGGTTGGCGATCTGGGCGAAAGTGGCACGCGGCATCCGCGGCATGTTCTCGCGGATGCGGTCGAACACGATGATCGTGTCGTATAGCGAGTAGCCGAGGATCGTGAGGAGCGCCGCCACCGTCGCCGTCGTCACCTCGCGGTCGGTGATCGCGTACACGCCGGCGGTGATGAGAATGTCGTGGACGAGCGCGATCAAGACCGGGACCGCGAACTTGGGCTGGAAGCGGGCGGCGATATAGACCGAGATCAACGCCAGCGAAGCGAGGATCGCGCTCAGCGCTGTTTCGGCCACCTGTTTGCCGAACGTCGGTCCGATCGAGTTAACCGAAAAGTCGGCCCGACGCACGCCGAACCGCTGGTCGAGGCGCTCGCGCACCCGCTCGACCGCGTCCGGTGCCAGCCGTGGTGTCGATATCTGCACGACGTTGGCGCCGAGCTCGGGGTCGCGGACCTGCTGGATCTTCGCGTCGGCGTAGCCGAGCGGGGCGAGCGTGTCGCGCACCTGCTGCACCGAAGCCGGCCGCTCGAGCGGGGTCGTGATGCGCGTACCCGCCTCGAAGTCGATACCGAAGTTGATGCCGAGCGTGGAGATAGCGATCGCACCGGCAGCGATGATCACGCCCGACATCGAGAAGAAGAGCTTCGAGCGGCCCATGAAGTCGAACCGCCAGGCGACGTGGCGCCGCCCGATCCCGAGCGCCGATGGGCGCGCGAGCAGCCGCGAGCGCGCGAGCGTGCCAAGCACCGCCGAGGTGGCCAGCACCGCAGTGAACAGCGAGGTCAGCGTGCCCAGCAGCAGGGTGAAGGCGAAGCCTTTGACGCCCGCCGTGGCGAGCATGAAGAGGATGAAGGCAACACCGAGCGTGACGACGTTGGCGTCGACGATCGTGCGCAGCGCCTTCGAATATCCGGCCGATATCGCGGCCGGGATCGACCTCCCGGCGCGCACCTCCTCCTTGATGCGCTCGTAGATGACGATGTTGGCGTCAGCCGCGACCCCGAGGGTGAGGATCAGTCCGGCGATCCCCGGCAGCGTTAGCGTTACCGGGATCAGCTTGACGATCGCGAACAACAGCACCGCGTAGACGAACAGCGCGAGCGTCGCGATCACACCGAGCACGCGGTAGAAGGAGACGAGGAAGAGGATCGTCAGACCGAGCCCGGCGAGCCCGGCGACAAGACCCTGCTGCAGCGCTTGCTTACCGAGCGTCGCCGAGACCTGGGTTTGCGAGATCAGTTTGAGGTTGATCGGCAGCGCGCCGATGCGCAGGTTACGGGCCAGATCCTGCGCCTCCTGGAGCGAGCCGATCCCCTCGATCTGCGCGCCGGTGCGCCCGTCGATCCCCTCGGGGTTCTGGACGAAATCGATCGTCGCGCGCGAGATGATGCGCCCGTCGAGAACGATCGCGAAACGCTGGAACGCGGTCTGGCGCGGCGCTCCCGGCGGCAGGATCTGCTGGGCGCCCCGCTCGGCTAGCCGGCGCGTCACGCGCTCGAAGGCGCGGCGCCCATGGTCGCTGAAGCGCATCGTGACGACCGGCTCGCCGGTGCGGGGATCGAACTCTTGGCGGGGGTCACGGATGTCGCTGCCCGAAAGCTCGACGTCGTCTTCGATCACGAAGTAGCGCTTGATCTGTTCGGGCTGGTTCGGTGCGCGCTCGGCCTCGACGACGAGGATCCCCTGCGGAACCCGCACGACGACGCTGCCCGCCGGTGGGCCGCCTGCGCCCAGCGCGCGCAGCTCGCGCGCGCACTGCGTGCCCTGCGCGTAGCGCTTGGCGGGGCCGGGCCGCGGCTCGTAGTCCGACAGCAGCTCGTTGCAACTCGTGTCGGGCCCCTGAATGAGCCGGCGATCGGGACCGAACAGGTAGTAGCGAGCCTTGGCGCTGTCGTTGCGCCGGTCGTAGTACTCGAGGATCTTGCGGCGGTCGCCGCCGAAACGTCGACGCACGGCGGGCGAGACGCCTTCGGGCGGCACATCGGTCGGCTCGGCGCGTGGCTTCTGTCGCGACGCTACGCGTACCGCCTCCCACAGGGCGCGGCTGCCGGCGTACGGTTGGTCCGGCCCGCGGCCGCCCAGCACGTTCGCCTCCCAGTCGTAAAACTGGAGTTGAGCGGTGGTTCCGACCTGTTGGATCGCCCGCTCGGCGTTCTGGACGTCGGGCAACCCGACGGAAATCTGATCGGCACCGGCGCGCTGGATTTCGGGCTCGGCGACACCGAGCGCGTCGGTGCGCTTGCGGATCGTCTCGATCGCATCGTCGATCGCCTCAGGGGTGACCTTGGGCACCTGCGGGGTCGGCTGACCTTGGTAGATCAGCTCGACGCCGCCGCGCAGGTCGAGACCGAGGCGCGTCGATTTGTGCAGCGGCGAGCCGGGCACGATCACCAGCGCCGACAACACGAGCAGCGCGGCGACGAGCGCGAGGATCGCGCTGTTGCGCCGTCGGGAGGTCACGAGGTCTCCACTGTCGGGGTGAGGATCAGCAGGGCGCCGCCGTCGTCATCGTAGGCGGGCAGGACGTCGCAGATCGCCAACTCCTCTTGGTCGCCCTCGGCGTGGACGCGCACGTTGCGGCCGAGCACGCGCACTCCCCACTCGAGTGCGGTGGCGATCGGGTCGTCGCCATCGGCGAAGCGCAGTCCGAGCACCTCGCGGGCAGGGCGCCCGATGACGTCTAGATCGCCGAGCCCGGTTAGCTCGCGCGCGCCCTTGCCCGTGCCGAGCAGGCGCCCCTGGCGATCGAGGATAAAAAAAGCCGCGTTCGGGGCTGGGTAGTAGTCGTCGAGCAGCTCGAAGACAAACGCGGAACCGCAGTGCGGGCAGCCGCGTGGACGCTCGCTGAACCCGGCGGTGCGCTCGGCGGCAGCGGAGCGGCGCCCGCAGCTCGGACAGATGAAGATCGGCACGGCCAACAGAGTAGGGAGAAAGCTGCGCCCTGTGACGGTCGCCGCCCCGCACGTCCTGGCCGCATCCGCCCGCACAGCAGCGACCGCCCAGAACA
>BEIR01000220.1 GCA_002898855.1 bacterium HR41 | reverse complement strand
GTCGAGCGCCGCGCGTACCTTCTCGACAAGGCGAGGGTTGACGCCACGAGGGTCGAACTCGCCCATCTCATCCCACAGACAGCGGTCGACCATCGTGCCCGAGGTGTCGAGCCGCACGCCCCACAGCTTCTCGCCGAGCGCATCGGCCACCTCGACGGCGGTGCGACAACAGTCGTTGTGGAAGTCGACGAGAACGACGACGTTCATCTCGTCGGCGTAGCGATCGGCGAAGGCGTGCGCAGCGGCGACGGTGTCGCCGCCGAAGGCGGCGATGAGCGCGTGCGGCACCGTTCCCACTCCCCGCCCGCCCCACCACGACGCCTGCGCGTCGGTCGAGACACCGAGCGCCCCAGCGATGTGCGCCGCCCAACCGTCACCGGTCTGTACAAGCCAATGGTCGTGGCGGGCAGGGAAGTAGAGGATCGGCTTGCCGCGCGCCGCTTGCACGACCTCGCGAACGTTGCGCATGATCAGCGTCCGCCGGGCCAGGCAGCCCAGATAGACGGTCTCGAGATGGGCGAAGAGCGCATAGTCGCCCTCGATCAGCAGGACCGTCTCCCAGGGCTCGATCTCGTCGCCCTCGTGAAGCGCCCACACTTCGAGCTCGTCCCAACCGTTCTGCCAGCTGCCGTCGGGAAGGCGCCGTCCCGAGCAGAGCTTGAGCACCGCGATCGCCTCGTCGATGCCACCCAACACCGAGCGGTGCTTCTGAAACACCTGCATCGTGACGCGCGGGTGCATGCCGCGCTCTTCGAGCAGCCTTTTGGTGAAGTTGAAGTACGCGTCGGTGTAGTAGCCGTCGCGGATCTTCTCGACCGGCAGACGGAAGACCGACGGATCGAGCCGCTCGCGGCGAGGCGTAGGCGCGCTCATGGCGCCGGAATGCTAGGTGGCGCCAGCGAGACCCTCGGCACGCGCCAGCTCCGCCAAGGCCGCGCGCGCCACCGCCAACTCGTCGCCCGCTGGCTCGCGCGTGCCGAAAACACGTTGGAACAGACGTCCGGGCGCCTGTAGCGCGCTCGCCAGGGGACGGTCGCGGTGGCGATCGCTCCATACAAGAAGCTCGAAGGCGACACCGGCGGCGGCGAGCTGGACGGCGCCCTCGGCGAGCGGGCCGCGCACCCCGTGCCGGCGCAGCGCAGCGTTGCCGGCTGCGGTGAGGGCGAGCATCGGCGCCACGAGGTGCGTGCCGCAGCGCTCGTGCTCGCGCGCCTCGTCGAGAGCATCCGTGCCGTGCTCCCAAGCAGCGATCACCTTGTGCTCGGCGCCGTGGTAGGCGGCGACGCGCCCGTCGCGCAGCGCGACCAGCGCCGGCACCAGCCCGGCTAGGCCGATCGCGAGCTCGCTCGCGAACGACCCGCCGCCCGTGCGGCGCAGACGCGTGCCGAACACGGCAGCGGCAACGGCTGTCGCAAGCGTGCCGGCGTTGAAAAAAGGCAGCCGCGCCTCGGGCAGGGCGCGCCGCACGGCGGCGACAACCGCCACGGCCTCGGCGAGGCGGGCGATGCCGCGCAGACCGGGAAGCGCGCCGAGCGGTCCGCGTGCGAACACCGCCTTGCGTCCCGAGCGCACGACGATGCGGCCGTCGCCTGTTCGCACCGCCGCCGCCCAGCGCGTCGGCCCGTGGAGAAGCACGCCGTTGGCGAGCGCCATACCGCCGAAGCGCACCTGGTCGGAGCCCGCCCGTGGCGAGCTTGCCGCCACCGCGAAGCCTGCCCCCGTCACCGCATCCGCCGCCCTCATCGAACCCTCCGTATCACGCCAGCAGTGTCGCCGCCGCCTCGGCATAGAACGCCGCCGCCAGCCCCAGGTCGGCTACCGGCACACGCTCGTCGGCGCCGTGGATGAGCGCCGACGCTTCCGTCATCTCCATCGCGAGCTGCGGAAAGAAGCCGTAAGCCGTGCAGTCGGGGAAGGTGGCGCGGAACCAGCGCGAATCGGTGAAACCCGGCAACAGCGTGGGCACCGGGTGCGCGGTCGGATCTTCGCGCGCGCAGAAGGCGGCGATGAACTCGTAGAGAGCGCCCTCGGGCGCCGACAGGCTGCCATCGGTCGCTTCGTCGAGCTCGAGCTCAACAACGCTGTCGCCGACCACCTCGCGCACCACCGCCAGCGCGCGCTCGCGGTCGACCCCCGGCGGCACCAGACAGTCGACGGCGAGCTCGGCGCGAGCGGGAATGACGTTGATCTTCGCCGACCCGCGCGCCATCGTCGGCGCGAAGGTGACGCCGAGCATCGGCTCGAGCAGCGCGCGCAGCTCCCGATCGCTCGCAGTGAGGCGCGCCAGCTCTTCGATCGCTGCGGCGCCGCTCGGCAAGCCGAGCGCGGCGATCACGGGCTGCACCGCCGGCGACGGCAGCGGCACCGTGCCGGCCCGGGCGAGGCGCTCGAGCAGCGGCGCGAGCTTGACGAGCGCGTTGTCGGCCAAGCCGGGGGTCGACGCGTGCCCCGCACGCCCGCGCGTGCGCACCGTGAAGCGGAACACACCCTTCTCGCCGACACCGATGCTCCACAGTCGCCGACCGGCGAGCGTGAACGTGTCGCCGCCACCCTCGTTGATCAGGTAGTCGCAGCGCGCAAGATCGGGACGCCGCTCGCACAGCCAGCGCGCACCAAGCGTGCCGCCGGCCTCCTCGTCGCAGGTAACGATCACGCGGAGCTCGCCGCTCCCGGGCCGCCAGCCCGACTTCGCCAGGACCTCGGCGGCAACCACTGTCGCTGCCACCTGGCCTTTCATGTCGAGAGCGCCGCGCCCCCACACGCAGCCGTCGCGCAGCTCGCCCGCCCACGGGTCGCAGCGCCACTCGGCCGGTTCGGCGAGCACGGTGTCGATGTGTCCGAGCAGCACGAGAACGGGACCGTCGCTTCGACCTGGCAGGCGCGCGACGAGGTTGGGACGCTCGCGGTCGGCACCGACTAGCTGGCAATCGAACCCCGCCGCGCCGAGGCGCTGAGCCAGAAGCTCCTGAGCCGGGCGCTCGTTTCCAGGCGGGTTGGTGGTGTCGAAACGGATCAGCGTGCGCAGCAGGTCAACCGCGCGGCTCTCGAGCTGCTCGCGCTCGACGGGGAGCACCGGCACTGCCCGTGGCGGCTGCGCGACTGGCCCCAGTTCCGCCTCGACACTGCCGCGCTCGCCCGCCACCGCTACGCCCCCTAGGTCAACGCCGGTTCGGGACGGGAGCGCTCTTTCGGCTGCAAAACGCGATCGATGAGGCCGTATTCGACCGCCTCTTCAGGCTTGAAGAAACGGTCGCGCTCGGTGTCGCGGTGGATCG
>BEIR01000219.1 GCA_002898855.1 bacterium HR41 | reverse complement strand
CTGCGCGAGTTTCGCAGCGAATACGGGGAACGGGCGCTGCGCGCGCTCGGCGGGGAGCGGGCAGCGCTCGCGATCCTCGCCGAGCAGCCCGAGACCGCGACCGTCGCCGAGTTGGTCGAGACGCTCGCGCTACGGTGCCGCTCATGAACGGCGCACGTGAACTTTCGCCCGAGAAGCGACCGCCCGCCGAACTCGAACCGGCAAGCGAGCGTCGACGTCGCTGGTTCGACCTGTTCCTGCTGCCACTTGCCGCCTTCGCCGCAGCTACCGCGCTTGCTCAGCTCCTCGGTGCGGCCAATCTCGGCACGGCAGCGACGTTCGGGCAGATCGCCTTCGCCGCAGCGCTGGTGTGGGTGTTGCTGCGAGCCGGCTGACGGCGGGTCGTCGCAGCGCAGCTTTGGACCAGCCGCAGGCGTAGTGGCCTGACCGAGCCGCAGCCTCTGACGGCTCGACCGCCGCTACCGGGCGGGGTGGGGGCTGTACGCTGCCGCCATGACAGTTGGCGCTTTCGTTTCACCGGGACGTTCGCTCGAGCGCACGCTGGAGCGGGTCGAGCTGGCCGACCGCCTCGGCTACGAGGCGATCTTCACCACCCACATCGCCGGTTTCGACTCGCTGACGGTGTTGATGGCGTACGCAGCGCGCAGCCAGCGTGCACGGTTGGGCACGGGGGTGTTGCCGATCTACTCGCGCACTCCCGTCGCCTGCGCCCAACAGGCGGCGACCGTCGACGCCTTCTCGGGCGGCCGTCTCGTGCTCGGCTTGGGGGTGTCGCACGCCCCGATCGTCGAGGGGTGGTACGGGCAGAAGATCGACCGGCCGGTGCGCGACATGCGCCACTACTTCGGGGCGGTGCGCGCGATCCTGCGCGTCGAAGAGCCGCCCGCTAGCGACCGTTTCCCGACCGCCTTCCGCTTCGCGGGCGTCGAACCCCCCGCCCGCGTTCCGATCTACATCGCCGCGCTGTCACCGCGGATGCTGCGGCTCGCCGGCGAGATCGCCGACGGCGTGATCCTGTGGCTGTGCGTGCCGGAATACATCGAGTCGGTCGTCGTGCCCGAGGTCCGTGCGGGCGCCGAGCGGGTGGGGCGCGACCCGGGCGCTGTCGCGGTCGTGGCGGCGGTGCCGTCGGCGGTGACGGACGACCGCGACACGGCCAAGGAACGCTTGCGCAGCGACCTCGTCCCCTACTTTTCGCTGCCGTTCTACCGGGCGATGTTGGAGCGCTCGGGGTTCGGTGCCGACATCGCGGCCTTCGACCGCGCGATGCAAGAGAACGGTCCGCAGGCGGCGGCCGCAGCGATATCCGACCGCTTCATCGCCTCGCTCGCCGCGATCGGGCCCGAGAGCGAGGCGCGCGCGGCCGTCGAGCGCTACCAGCGCGCCGGTGCCACGGTGCCCTGCGTCGGCCCGATCCCCGGCACCGATTTCCAGGCGACGCTCGACGGTCTCGCACCGCGCTAGTTGACAGAGGCGCGGTCCGTCGGCGCAGCGCCGAGACACCTGTCACCGCAGCCCGTCGACGCGCCAGCCGCCCTGCGTGCGGGCGAGGATCAGCGTCTCTCGCACCGCTGGCTCGCCTGCCGACCGCGCGCGAACGGTCGCGACCGCGAGCGCCCCGCGGATCGTGATCTCCTCGATCCGCACGGTCGGGTCGCGAATGTCGCTGGCCGCGAGCGCGATGAAGCGTTCGCAGTTGACGCCGCCGGCGCGCTCGCGGGCAGCGGGCGTCAGGAGCTCTTCACAGATCGTCCGCCAACGTTTTTGGCGGGCGGCCGTGGCGAGCCCCTCGACGACAGCGGCGATCGCGTTCGTGTCGGGGGATGCTGGGGGCGGTTCGACGTCGGGACCGAAGGAGCACCCCGCCGGCGCGAGCGCCAAGGCGAGAACAACGGCGAGGCCCCGGCGGCGCGTCAGCATCTCTTCGATCGCCAGCATAATGGAGCAGATGGACGAGTCCGCCCGCGAGTCTGTCGGCACGCTGTCTAGCTGGCTTCGTTGTTACCGCTGCTGGTCCCGCAACCTCGAGGTGCAGGTGCACTACGAGGGGATCCTCAAGGTCGACCCGGAAACCGGGGAAGCTCAGGACCCGGTCGAGGAGGTTCAGGAGGCGGTCGTGCAGTGCCTCGACTGCATGCACGACCAGCCCCACCTGAGCCTTGCCTTCTACGAGATCGACGGCAGGCGGGTCAGCCGGCTCGAGCCGGTCGAGGATCGTTGGGAGCGGCTAGTCACCGGCACCCCGTGGGTCGCTTCGTGCACGGTGACGGTCGACGCCGACGACGTCGAGACGTGCTCAGGTCCCGAGGCCGCCGAGTCGCTCGCCTACGCGGCCTTCGGCGATTACGGCACGCGCGAGTTCTTCACCCACGTTCGCTTCCACAAGCACGAGGACGACAAGATCGTCGTCCATCTGCTCGTCGAGCTGTACGCACGCTCGGCAGACGAGGCGACACAGGTGTTGGAGCAGGCGGCGCGCGGCCCGCTGGCGATCACGTCGTTGGCCGAGGAGTCGCGCCCCCCGGCGGCGACCGGCGACGATCCGCACTGACTTCTCGGCTCGATGGCGCGGCCGCTGCGCGTGGCGCTGATCGCCGAGGAGGCGACGGGCGCGCGCGTTCTGCGTAGCCTGCTCAACCGTGGCGTCGAGCCCGTGCTCGTGTTGACCGACTCGGTGCGCTCCCACACGGCCCGCGGCGGCCCGGTCGCCGAAGCGGCGCGCAGCGCCGGGCTGTCCGTCGAGCCGGCAGCCCGGGTGCGCGATCCTGCCTTCGCGGCGCGGCTCGGCGACTGCACCGACTTGGTGTTGAACGTGCACGCCCTCCACGTTCTGCCGCCGGCGGTCGTCGCGGCGCCGCGCATCGGTGCTCTCAACCTCCATCCCGGCCCGCTGCCCGAACTCGCCGGACTCAACGCGCCCAGTTGGGCGATCTACCTCGGTGAGCGCGAGCACGGCGTGACGCTGCACTGGATGAGCGCCGAAATCGACGCCGGGCCGATCGCTTACTGCGAGCGTTTCACGCTTACCGGGCGCGAGCGCGCTTTCCAGCTCGCCGCGACCTGCGCGCGCTTGGGCGTGGCGCTGGTCGAGCGCGCTGTCGACGAGTTTCTCGCCGGGCGCGAACCGCCCCGGCGCCCGCAGGACTTGTCCCGGCGCCGGCTCTTCCCTGCGGGCCCGCCTTGCAACGGACGGCTCGAGTGGTCGCGCCCCGTACGCGAACTCGAGGCATTGGTTCGCGCCTGCGACTACGGGCCGTTCCCCTCGCCATGGGGCGAGCCGTG
>BEIR01000218.1 GCA_002898855.1 bacterium HR41 | reverse complement strand
ACCGCAGAGCCGAGAGCACCCGCAGCGTGACGTCCTCGAGGTTGCCGATCGGCGTCGGACAGACGATCAAGCGGCCCTCAGCCATCGCTGCCCCCGCTGGGCGCGGCACTCTCCGTAACCGATCTCTCGCTGGCCCCGGTCGCCATCTCTAACGCCATGATCGCAGCACCGACGGCGCCGGCACGCTCCCCGAGCTGGGCGCGCTCGACGCGCACTGAGTCGCCTATGCCGGGCAGCGCCCGCTGTCGCAAGACTCGCTTCGCCGGCGCGAGCAGGAGTTCGCCGGCGCGAGCCAGTCCACCACCGATCACGATCACCTCGGGATCGAAAGCATTGGCAACGGCGACGAGACCGGCGCCCAGCTGCTCGCCGAGCGTCGCGAGCAGCGCCCGGCAGTCGGCGTCGCCTGCAAGCGCGAGGGCGGTGACGAGCGCGCCGTCGACAGCTTCCCCGCGGCGGGCACGCGCAGCGAGGGCGGCGATCGTCCCGTGTTCGGCCGCCTCGCGCGCCGCACGGTCGAGCGCCCCGCCCGAGGCGACGGCCTCTAGACAACCCTCGCCCGGACACTTCCCTTGACAGCGCTCGGTTCGCCCGGCGACCGGAATGTGGCCGAGCTCGCCCGCGAAGCCGCGCGCGCCGCGACAGAGCTGTCCGTCGCAGAGGATCGCTCCGCCGATGCCCGTGCCGAGCGTGAGCATGACGGCGTCGCGCGCGCCTCGGGCAGCGCCGAGCGCGGCCTCGCCGCGCAGCGCACAGTTGACGTCGTTGTCGACGGCAACGGGACGTCCAAGCGCCGCTTCGGCGAGCGCCCGAAAATCGACGCCCTCGAGCGGCAGGTGCGTCGAGTACGGGATCGCGCCGCGCTCTTTCGGTACCAGCGCCGGCAGACCGAAACCGAAGGCGAGCGGATCTTCCCCATCCGCGAGCTCGCGAGAGACCGTCAACAGGAGATCTATAACCGCCTCGCGGCTGCGCTCCTGCCACTGCCGCAGAAGCTCGCGCTCGACGGCAAGATCGGGGCCGAGCCGCACCGCCAGGACCTTCGTCCCGCCGGCATCGACGCCGACGACCGGGCCTCGACGCGCACCGCACCCGCGGACCTCCCCGACCGGCCGCTGCGAGCCGCCGGCCGCGGACCCAGCGGGGTGCTCGTTGTCGCGGGCAGGTTCGGCCAAGCGGACTCTGTATACAGCAGGCACAGATGGCCGCCGCGCCACAGCCACCCGGACCGCCGCAGTATCGCGTCTACCGCGCGCGCCGTTTCGCGCGCACGCGCACGGCCGGCCTCGGGGCACTACGACAGCGCCGCAAGAGCGGCACGCCGCTGCGGCCGCGCGGGTCGCTCACGGTAGGTCGCGTCGTGCGCTGGTTCGTGGTCGCTGCGATCGGCTGGGTGCTGCTGTCGCTCGTGCTCTTTTTGCTGAGCGCCCAGCTCGAGGCCGGTCCAGGACCGGAGACCGAGCAGGCGCTCGGCGGTGGCGGCAACCTCTTGACCGGGGCGACGGTGCTCGTGCTTGGCACCGACGAGCGCACGGGCGCGTCGATCGACCGCTCCCAGACCGGGCCGCCGCGCGCCGATTCGATCATGCTCATGCGCGCCAGTCTCGGCGGCGTGCGCAAGCTGTCGATACCGCGCGACACGTACGCCGAGATCCCCGGCCATCCCGCGCAGAAGATCAACGCCGCGTTCGCGCTCGGGGGCGCACCGCTCATGATCGAGACGGTCGAGAACTTCTTCGGGGGCGCGGTGCGCACCGACCACGTCGTGCAGCTCGACTTCGCCGACTTCCCGAAGCTGATCGACGCTCTCGGCGGGATCACCGTCGAGAACAAGTCGCGGATCTGCTCGCCGCCGTTCGACAACTTCTGGCGCGGGCTCAACTTCCCGAAGGGCAAAGTCCACCTCGACGGGCAGCGGGCGCTCGGTTTCGCCCGTGTGCGCAAGAACCGCTGCGCCCCGAACGAAACCGACCTCGACCGCTCTGAACGGCAACAGGAGGTCGTCAACGCGATCCGCCGCCGCCTGCTGGCACCAACGACGTTTTTCCGCCTGCCGCTCGTCGCCTGGCGGGCACCGAAAGCGCTGGTCACGGACATGAAAGGGCCGGCGCTCCTGGCACTTTTCGCCGACATGGCAGTGGGCGGCTCCGGGGGCAACGCACACGTCCTCGAGCCCTCGTGCCTGTCCTGCGGCCCGGGCAGCAGCATCATCGTCTCCGAGGGCGCGAAGCGCGACGCCCTCGACTATCTGCTCGGTCGCTAGCGCGAGGTAGAGGTCAGCGCAGCGGACGCGCTCAGTCGTCGCTCGAGGAACCCGAGCTGTCGCTGCTCGACCCCGAGCTCTTCGACTCGCCTTCGGGAGCGTCACCCCCGATGCGCTTGGTGCGGTTGCGCCCGTAGTCGGTGGTGTAGAAGCCGCTGCCCTTGAAGTGCACGGCGACCGGGTGGAGCACGCGCCGTGCCGGCGCCTCGCAGGTCGAGCAGCTCGTGAGCGGCTCGTCGCTCATGCGCTGCATCACTTCGAAGGTATGCCCACGCTCACAGCGGTACTCGTAGATCGGCATGGCACTCTCAGTATAGGAGTGCCAAGGCAAACTGCCACGCCCGGGGGCACTCGGCCCGGCGCCGCTTGCGTGCTCCGCCCGTGTGCCGCTGTACCCTGCGAAGCGCATGGCCGAGGCTAAACCGCGAACGGTCACGATGGAGCAGGTCGTCGCGCTCTGCAAGCGCCGCGGTTTCGTATTCCAGTCGTCGGAGATTTACGGCGGGCTCGCGTCGACCTACGACTACGCCCACTACGGTGTGCTGCTGAAGCAGAACGTCAAGCAGGAGTGGTGGCGGGCGGTGCTGCAGGAGCGCGACGACATGGTCGCGTTGGATGCAGCGATCCTCATGCACCCGCGCGTGTGGGAGGCGTCCGGCCACCTCGAGGGGTTCACGGACCCACTCGTGCAGTGTCTCGGCAAGTGCAAGAAGCGCTGGCGCGAGGACGAGCTGCGCGCCGCCCAGCTCGGCTCCGACAGCGCCGAAGGCGAGATCCGTTGCCCGGAGTGCGGCGGCGAGCTCACTGAGCCGCGCCAGTTCAACCTCATGTTCAAGACGCACATGGGGCCGGTCGAGGAGGAGGCGGCGGTCGTCTACCTGCGCCCCGAAACGGCGCAGGGGATCTTCGTGAACTTCCGCAACGTCTTGCAGTTCGCGCGCCGCAAGCCGCCGTTCGGCATCGCCCAGATCGGCAAGGCCTTCCGCAACGAGATCACCCCGGGGAACTTCATCTTTCGCACGCGCGA
>BEIR01000217.1 GCA_002898855.1 bacterium HR41 | reverse complement strand
CTTCCCGAAGCGTTGGTCGCCCCCGACGCTCTCGCGCCGCTCGCCTGCGGCCGGCGGGCCTACGCGCTGTGGGGGGAGCGCGAACTGCGCTTCGCGCTCAGCGTGTGGCGCTGGCGGCTCGATCTGCGGCCGCACTTGCGCGAGCTTTGGCAGGCACTTGCCGCCGCCGGGGGAACTCTCGCCGGGGACGAGCTCGCGCGTGCGCTGCACGGTCGCTACCGGCACGGCCGCCCGCCGTCGCTCGTCCACGCCTTGCTCGCCACGCTCGGCGAGCTCGGCCTCGTCGCGATCGAGGGTGCCGCGCAGATCCCGCACCGTCTTGTCCTGCTCGCCACAGCACGGGACCGCGTCGAGCTCGAGCGCTCGCCCACGTTCGTGCGCTGTCGGCGCCAGCTCGACGCTCTCGAGCGCGCTGCCGCCCGGGCGACCGGGGCCCGGGGTAGAGAACTGGCGGCTTCGAGCCGACTCTAGACTCGGAGCGATGGCGGAACGCGCGGTCGAGAAGCCGACACGGCCGGACGGGCCCGTCGCCGACGAGGGGCCCGCGGCGCACGCTGGCGGCGCTGCGAGCTCGACCTTCGACCGGCTACCGGTCGACGTCGCGCCCGATCACGCGCCGGCCGGTCCGGTCGACCGTCTCAGCGCCGAGCAACGCACCTTGCTCGGCGACCTCCTCGCCGTGGTCGAAGAGCACGCCGACGAGGCTGCGCGTCCGGTCGATCAAGAGCTCGTCGAGCGCGCGTTCGTTTTTGCCTGCGAGCGTCACGCCGGCCAGCGGCGCGCGTCGGGCGAGGAGTTCATCGTCCATCCCGTGGGTGTGGCGAAGATCTGCGCCGGTATGCGTCTCGACACCGAGACGCTGTGCGCCGCACTGCTCCACGACACTGTCGAGGACACCAGCGCCTCGCTGGAAGAGATCGAGGCGCTCTTCGGCGGCGAGATCGCGACTCTCGTCGACGGCGTCACCAAACTCAGCGGTGTCACTTTCCAGAGCCGCGACGAGCGTCAGGCCGAGAACTACCGCAAGATGCTCGTGGCGATGGCGGCGGACATCAGGGTGATCCTGATCAAACTCGCCGACCGTCTCCACAACATGCGCACGATCCAGTCGCTGCCGCGCCACAAGCAGCAAGAAAAGGCGCGCGAAACGCTCGACATTTTCGCTCCGCTCGCGCACCGGCTCGGTATCCACGCAATCAAGTGGGAGCTCGAAGATCTCGCCTTCCAGACGCTCCACCCGCGCAAATACAACGAGATCAAGGAGCTTGTAAGCCAACAGCGCGCGGAGCGCGAGGCTTACGTCGAACGCGCCGGCGAGATCCTCAAGCGCGAGCTAGCTGCGGTCGGTATCCCCGCCGAGATCTCGGGCCGCGCCAAGCACTTCTACTCCATCTACACGAAGATGACGCGCAAAGGCCGTGAGTTCAACGAGATCTACGACCTCACGGCGATGCGCGTGCTCGTCGACTCGGTGAAGGATTGTTACGGCGCGATCGGTGTCATCCACGCCCTCTGGAAGCCGATGCCGGGCCGCTTCAAGGACTACGTCGCGATGCCCAAATTCAACATGTACCAGTCGCTGCACACGACGGTGATCGGTCCCGAGGGCAAGCCGCTCGAGATCCAGGTTCGCACCCACGAGATGCACCGGACCGCCGAGTTCGGGGTGGCGGCGCACTGGCTTTACAAAGAAGCGGGCGGGCAAGCGCCCGAGGACAAGATGGAGTGGTTGCGGCACCTGCTCGACTGGCAGCAGGAACTGTCGGACCCGCGCGAGTTCACCGAAACGCTGAAGCGCGACCTTTTCGAAGACGAGGTTTTCGTTTTCACGCCCAAGGGCGAGGTCAAGTCGCTGCCGGCCGGGTCGACGCCGCTCGACTTCGCTTACGCCGTGCACACCGATGTCGGTCACCGCTGTGTCGGCGCCAAGGTGAACGGCAAGGTCGTGCCCCTTCACTATCAGCTGCGCTCGGGCGACATCTGCGAGATCCTGACCTCGAAGAAGGAACGCGGGCCGTCGCGCGACTGGCTGTCGCTCGTTAAGTCGACACGTGCCCAGTCGAAGATCCGCGCCTGGTTCAAGCGCGAGCGCCGCGAGGACGCCGAGCGCCACGGGCGCGAGGTGCTGCACGAGCATCTGCGTCGCCACAGCCTGCCGCCGCAGAAGCTCGTCGGTTCGTCGCTGCTCGCGGACGTAATCCGTGAGATGGGCTTCCGCAAAGCGGACGACTTCTACGTCGCCCTCGGCGAGGAGAAGATCTCGCCGCGCGTCGTCGTCAACAAGCTCATGCAGCGCCTGAAGCGCGGCGAAGGGCTGGGCGACAGCGAGGGTGCCTCGGCCGAGCTGCTTTCGCGTCGCGAGAAGCGTCCGCGGCGCACCGCCGCTGCATCGGCGTACGGAATTCGTGTCGAGGGGATCGACGATGTGCCGGTGCGGATCGCCAAGTGCTGTCGTCCCGTGCCAGGCGACCCGATCTGCGGTTACATCTCGCTCGGACGCGGCATCACCGTCCACCACGAGCAGTGCGCGAACGCTCGCGCTTTGCGGCGCAGCTCGGCCGAGCGTTTCACGCCGGTGGCCTGGGACGGCGACGCCGAGACGTCGTTCCGGGCCGAGATCGAGATCGCCGCTTGGGACCGCACGGGTCTGCTCGAGGACCTCTCGCGAACTTTCTCCGAGTCGGGTCTCAACATCGTCGAGGCGCGCTGCACCGTCAACCACCCGATGGTCAAGAACCGCTTCGTCGTCGAGGTCGGCGATACGAAGGTGTTGAAGGGTGTGATCCAGAAGCTGCGCAACGTCGAGTCCGTGTTCGACGCCTACCGGGTCACGCCGACCGGTTGAGGGCGGTCCTAGCGCGGCCGGTCGCCGGCGAGGCGGCGCGCTCAGGCCACGCAGCGCAGCGCTGCTGGCTGTGCGCGCAGCTCGACCCGCTCGCAGCGCCCGAGGTAGTCGCCGTCGACCTGCAGCGGCAGCGGCCGCCCGTCGAGGCTCTCGACGACGGCGCACGTGGCGGCGCCGAGGTCGGTTATCCGTCGGTGGCGGGAAACGGCGCGAGCGCTGCCGGTAAGGAGGCGCGCCGCGAGCGACGGCACCTCGAGGGGACCGATGCGGTCGAGTGCGGCGAAAGCGAGCGTGCCGCTGTCGAGCGCCGCGTCGGCGCACACGCGCACCGGACGCCGCGCGAAGAACGTGTAGGGGTCGGAGTTCTGGGCGATGCACGTGATCGCCTCGTGCTGTCGACCGTCGGCGAGGGCGATGCGCATGCGCGGTGGGCGCCCGAGCAGGTA
>BEIR01000216.1 GCA_002898855.1 bacterium HR41 | reverse complement strand
CCGACGGTCTCGACGCTGCCGCGCTGATCGACCGCATCGATCCCGCCAAGGACGTGGACGGTCTCACGACGGTCTCGCAAGGGCGGCTAGTGACGGGGCGTCCCGGTCTGCGGCCGTGCACGCCGCGCGGAGTGATCGAGCTGCTCGACGCCTACGGCGTGGACCTGACCGGAGCCGAGGCTGTCGTCGTCGGTCGCTCGGAGCTTGTCGGCCGGCCGCTCGCGCAGCTTCTGCTCGAGCGGAACGCGACGGTAACCGTCTGCCACTCGCGCACGCGCGAGCTAGCGCGCGTCACGGCACGGGCCGATGTGCTGTGTGTCGCCGCCGGTGTGCCGCGCCTGATCGGCGCCGACCACGTCAAACCTGGGGCGGTGGTGATCGACGTTGGTATCCACCGCCTGCCCGTGGGGCTCGTCGGCGACGTCGACTTCGACGCTGTTGCCGCGCGCGCCCGTCTCGTCACGCCCGTCCCTGGCGGCGTAGGGCCGATGACGGTGGCGATGCTTCTCGATAACACCTTGCGCGCCGCCGAGGCTGCGACCGCGAAAGCCGCTCCCTGATCGCGCTCGCCGCGGACCTCCTGGCACCCCGGGCGTGAGGACACAGCCAGCCCGACTATGTAACACTGTTCCGTGTAACCATCCGAGGAGGGGGCTGGGTGGCCGACTGGAACGTCGAAGGCAAGGTCGTACTCATCACAGGCGCAGCGCGCGGCATCGGGGCGGCGGCTGCCGAGCGGCTGTCTGCGCGCGGCGCGACGCTGTCGCTCGTCGGGCTGGAGCCGGCGCGCTTGCGAGCGCTAGCCGAGCGGCTAGGCAGCGATCGCGCCGCTTGGTTCGAGGCCGACGTCACCGATAGCGACGCGGTTGAGCGCGCGGTCGCAGCCACGGTCGAGCGCTTCGGCGGCTTGGACGTGGTCGTCGCGAACGCCGGCATCCACCTCATCGGCGCTGTGCAAACGGCGCCGCTCGAGCAGCTCGAGCGCGAACTCGAGGTCAACCTGTTCGGTGCGGTGCGCACGGTCAAAGCGGCGCTACCGCACGTAGTCGAGCGGCGCGGATACGTCCTCGTGGTGGCGTCGCTGGCCGCGGCCGCTCACGCCCCGCTGATGAGCGCGTATGCGGCGTCCAAGGCAGGTGTCGAGGCGTTCACCAACTGTCTGCGCCAGGAGCTCGCCCCCACCGGGACGCGCGTCGGCTGCGCCTACTTCGGCTTCATCGACACCGACCTCGTCCGCCGCAGTTTCGAGCATCCGTCGACCAAGGTCGCCGAGCGAGCGATGCCCGACTTCCTTCGGCGCCCGCTGCCGGTCGACGCGGCCGCGGCCACGATCGAGCGCGCGGTGCGCGAGCGCAGGGCGCGCGTGTGGGCGCCACGGTGGGTGGGGGCGATGCTTGCGCTGCGTGGGATCTTGCAGCCGCTGTCCGAGCGTCTCGCGGTGCGTCGCGGTCACGTCGCCGAGGCTGTGCGCCTGACCGACCCCCGTGTGGTCGCCACCGCGCAGGATCCGCGGCTGGGTATCGCCGTTCCAGCGGGCAGCGACAGCGCCGATGCGCACACCGCCGAACGGTCGAGGCAGGCGAGCTAGCGCCACCTCGTCAGGTCGGTAGGCCGGTCTCCAGCTCCGCTCGCGGTGGGCGAGCGTCGACGCGCTAGGGGAGCGCCCGCGCCACCGTGGCCGGTGCCGGCGGCCCGATCGCGATGCGCCGCGACAACCCGCGCAACGCGCCATGCCTCGCCAGAGCGGCGTAACGGCCAGGAACCGCTGTCCTCACGACGAGTTGCGCGCGCCCGCGGCGATCGCTGCGAGCGCGTGCGCCCGCAAAAGTCACAGCGGCCCCCGCGACGGGCCGGCCGCGCCGAGTGACCCGCACCACCACCTTGGCCTGCCGGCCCGCGCCGCCGAACGCGCCCCGCTGGCTGACGAGACGCGCGCTGACGGTCAGCCCCGGTCGTCCACGCGCACGCACGAGGTGCAGCATCGCCACCCAGCGGCCGAACGTCGGACGGGCGGCGAGGGGAGCGATCAACCAGTTGAGCTCGCCGCCGAACACGCGTGTCGTGACGAGCCCCTCGGACTCGCCGGCGACAGCGCCTAGCTCCACCTCGAGCCGGCGCTCACCGCTCGTGGTGTCGATCGACCAGATCGCGAAGCCCGCGTCTTGGCCGGCGAGGAACAGGCGGCTGCCGACGAACGCACCGCCCGTGACACCGCTCGGCGGCACTGCGCCCACGAGCCAGCGCGCCGCCCGCAGAGGCGCCCCGCGCGGCGCAGCGTGGGAACGAGCGATCGCGCTCGTACGGTAGGCGAGGAGGTCGCGACCGCTCGACG
This sequence comes from bacterium HR41, assembly GCA_002898855.1. Classification (GTDB taxonomy): domain Bacteria; phylum Actinomycetota; class Thermoleophilia; order Solirubrobacterales; family Thermoleophilaceae; genus Thermoleophilum. Next base: position 961 of record BEIR01000216.1, on the reverse strand, counting down.
TCCAGGCGTACTTGCCGCCCGGATCGACCTCCACCCACATCGCTTTCGCGACCTCGCTGCGATCGAGCAGCACCAGGTAGCGCCACGACAGATCGTCGGGATCGGCGACAGCGATAGCGCCCTGGCCACAGGTGTTGCCCCGGCCGGGCACGTAGCACTCGAGCGGCAACAGGAGGCGACCGCCCTCGGCGCGGTCGAAGGACGGATCGCCGATGTGGTTGAAGCCGTAGGCGGCAGCGACGTCGGCGGGGATTGCTTGGGGACGGCCATCGACGCGCAACCCCTGCCGCGTGGTGCGCCACAACCCCGAGAAGAAACCGGTGAAAAACAGCGACCGCCCGTCGCTCGTCGCGCCCTGCCAGTAGTCGGTCGGGAAACCGCTCCAGCCGGTCAAAAGCCAGCGGCCCGGATCGCGCGGCCCAGGGTCGCCGGCGGCCGCTCCGCGTGCTGCCGGCGTCGAAGCTTCAGCTGTCTGCGCGAACACCGACGGCTCGCAACAGGCGGCCAGCGCCGCCACCGCGATCGTCGCAGCGATCCGGCTTACCTTGCTGTGTAGCACCGTCCCTCCCAGCGATCGTCCCGCCCGACTGTACCCGCCGCCCACGGGTAGGCTGCGCAACCGTGCGCCTCGATCGCTTGCGCAGCGGCGAGTGGCTTGCTCTGGGGGCCGCGGTCGCCCTGGTCGGGGCGCTCGTCGCGCTGCCGGCGCAGGGCGAGAGCAGTGCGCTCGCCGAGCTCGGCGTGCGCGACCTCCTCCTGCTTGGAGCGGCGGCGGCAGCGCTGTTCGCGTGGCTTGCGACCGCTCTTTCGTCGACCACGCCGCTGCCCGTGGCCGGCACCGCTTGCGCCGGCACCGTGACGCTGATCGCAGCGCTGTTTGCGACAGTGCACCTTCTGACCCACCTCGGCAGCGCCGAAGCCGGCGATTTCGCCACCGCCGCTCTGGTTTGGATCGAGCTTG
>BEIR01000215.1 GCA_002898855.1 bacterium HR41 | reverse complement strand
CCGGCTTCCAAGCCCCCTGGCTTACGCGGCGGCGTCGCTGGCGCCGCCGACGGGCGCAGCGGCGAGCGCCGCCTCCTGGGCGGCGCGGAGCTGCTGGCAGCCGCGGGCGGCGAGCTCGAGCAGCTCATCGAGCCGGGCGCGCGAGAACGGCGTGCGCTCAGCTGTCGCCTGGATCTCGACCACGTCGCTAGCGTCGCTCATCACGACGTTCATGTCGACCTCGGCGCGCGAGTCCTCGGCGTAGTCGAGGTCGAGCAGTGCCCGACCGTCGACGACGCCGCAGGACACCGCAGCGATCGAACAGACGAGCGGATCGGTCGCAAGCCGTCCCTCGGCCCGCAGCCGCCGCAGCGCGAGAGCGAGCGCCACGTAGCCGCCGGTGATCGCCGCGCAGCGCGTCCCGCCATCGGCCTCGAGGACGTCGCAGTCGACCCACACCGTGCGCTCTCCCAAACGGGCGCGATCCACCGCTTGGCGCAGCGCGCGCCCGATCAGACGCTGGATCTCGACAGTGCGTCCGTCGGGCCGGCCGCGGGCTGCGTCACGCTTCTTGCGCTCGCCGGTAGAGGCGGGCAGCATCCCGTATTCGGCGGTCACCCACCCCTCGCCCGAGCCCTCGAGCCAGCCCGGCACACGCTCCTCGACGGTCGCCGTACAGATCACGCGCGTACCGCCCACGGTGACGAGCGCCGACCCGGCGGCGGTGCGAACGAAGTCCGGTTCGATCGTGACCGGCCGAAGCTCGTCCGCACGCCGCCCGTCGGCGCGCTCGACCGCGCCCGCCGCACCGGCGGCGCAAGCGTCGGCACCGCTGTCGATTGCATTAGCGGCGGTGTCCGGTCGGCCAGGGGATGCGCCCGCGTCGTCCATGCAGCGAATGCTCGCACGCCACGGCCGCGGCCGCGGCCGACGGTCGCGGACACGACCCCTGAAGCTGGCGCTCGCAGGAGCGCTGCGACCGGCTGCCGGTCGCGCGCCGCCAGCCGCTCAGAACTTCACGCTCTCGATCGCATCGGTGATCTTGTCGAGCAGCGTGTCGGCGAGCGTCTTGCCCTTGCCGGTTCGAAAGCCCTTCAGCGACGCCACCACGCCCGCCAACACCAGGGCCACGAGCAGGATCAGCGCGACGTACTCGACAGTGCCCTGGCCGCGCTCGCTGTGCAGCCGGCGACGCCAGCTCGCGGCGGCGCCGGTGCACGCCAAGTGCGCGCGCACCAGCGTGCGGTAGTAGGCACGCTCTAGGGAGTCGCGGGTGTTGTAGAGGGCGCTCCTGTGATCGCAGACGGCGGTAGCGAGCTCGTGCGACCAGCGGCCGCGATCGCGGGCTTCCCGGGAAGCCGCGAGGCTCGCAGGGGGACGCGCGGGTTCGGCGATCATCGCGTGTGTTACCTCCTGTGTCGTCGCGTGTGCCAGCGCCGCGGGGGATCGCAGCGCACCGCGAGCGTCGCTCGCGCGTCGCAACGACAGGGCTACGAACGTCGCCACTTGCGAACATTGGCCGGCGATGTGCGGCATCGGAGCCCTTCTCGACCCAGGCGCAGCCTTCACCGCTGCCGCTGCCGAGCGGATGATCGGCGCCCTCCGCCACCGCGGCCCCGACGGCGAGGGCATCGCCGACGAGGGCGTCGCCCACCTCGTTCACACCCGGCTTGCGATCGTCGATCCGGCCGGCGGAGCGCAACCTCTGCGTAGCGAGGACGGCCGGACGGTGGCGGTCGTCAACGGCGAGATCTACAACCACCTGCCCCTACGCAAAGCGCTCGAAGAGCACGGTCACGGTTTCGCGACCGCCTCCGACTGCGAAGTCGTCGTGCACGGCTACGAACAGTGGGGCACGGCGGTCTTCGAGCGCCTCAACGGCATCTTCGCGCTCGCGCTCTGGGACGGTCACGCCCGACGGCTGGTGCTGGCGCGCGACCCGCTCGGCGTCAAACCGCTCTACTGGTGGAGCGACGGTCGCCGCGTCGCTGCAGCGTCCGAGGTGCGCGCGCTGCTCGCTGCCGGCGTGAACCCCGACGGCGTCGACCCGGTCGCGCTCGACCACTTCCTCGCCTGGCGCTTCGTACCGGCCCCGCGCACGCTCTTCGCCGGCATCCGCAAACTGCCGGCGGCGTCGCTGTTGGTCGCGACGGTGGGCGGACCGCCGCGCGTCTCGAGCTACCGCCGACCACCGGCCGCGCACTTCCAGGATCTCGACGACAACGAGCTCGCGGCCGAGCTGCGCAACCGCTTCCTCGACGCCGTCGAACGGCAGCTGATGGCCGACGTGCCGGTGGGGGCGCTGCTCAGCGGCGGTGTCGACTCGGCAGCGGTCGTCGCCGCGATCGCCGCCCGTGGCGGCGAGCCGCCGCGCACCTTCACGATCGGCTTCCCCGGGGCAGGGTCGGGGCTCGACGAGCGCGCTGCCGCCGCACGCACAGCCGCGCTGCTCGGCGCCCGCCACCGCTCCACCACCTTCAGCGCCGAGAGCATGCGCAACGGGATCGACCGCGCCATCCGCCACCTCGAGGAGCCCTGCGGGATACCGTCGGCGCCGGTTCTGTTGGAGCTCGCCGCCTTCGCGCGCCAGGAGGTGAAGGTCGTGTTGGCCGGGCAGGGCGCCGACGAGCCCCACGGCGGCTACCGCCGCCACCAGGCGGCGCTTGCGCTCGCCACCCTCGCCCGCCTGCCGGGTCCGGCCGCGCGCGCCGCGCGCGCCGGTGCGCGCCTTGCCGCACGCGCGCCCGCCGTGCGGCGGCTGGCGGCGCTCGCCGGGGTGCGACCGCTCCCCGCCGCGATCGCCCGCCTCGTCGAGATCAGCGACGCGGCGACGCGTGCGCGGTTGACCGGCAACCTGCCCGACGAGGCGGAGGTGGAGCGAGCGGCGCTGGTGGGCGAGGTCGCCGGCGACGTCGGCGACCGCGACGCACTCGAGCAGGCGTTGTACGTCGACACCCACCTCTGGCTGCCCGACCACCTGCTCGTCGCCAACGACAAGATGACGATGGCGAGCGCGCTCGAGCTGCGCGTCCCCTACCTCGACCTCGAGCTATTGCGCTTCGTCGAGCGGATCCCGGCACGACGGCGCGTGCGACCGCGCCGGGGCAAGCACCTGCACCGCCTGGCGGTGGCTGGACTGCTCCCGGCCGAGATCGTCGAGCGCCCCAAACACGGCTTCACAACCCCCTACGAACAGTGGTTGCGAGCCGAGCTAGGGGCCGAGGTGGCGCGCCGCTACAGGGACGGGGCGCGCGCCGCCGAGCTGATCGACCCCGGTGCCGTCGGCAAGCTCGTCGCGGAGCACCGCGCTGGCAAAGCGAACCACGCCCAGCTTCTTTAC
>BEIR01000214.1 GCA_002898855.1 bacterium HR41 | reverse complement strand
CGAGGTCGAGCTTAGCGAGCGCGTCGACGAGCAGCGGGTCCTCGCGCACCGGCACGCCGGCAGCGCGCGCCGCGGCGACGATGCGCTCCGCGAGCCGGCCGCTTCCGGTGGCCACTACGCGCGGGGCTGAATCGATCTCGCGCCGGTAACGGAGCGCGGCGGCACGCTTGCGCTTTGCCGACACTGGCCGTGGACGGTGCTGGCTCACCCGCTGCCTCACCCCCGCACTGGCGTCCGCGACCTATCCGTAGGCATCGACAGGCTCCCTCCGTGCGACGAACTCAACGGCGACGTCGCCCGGAAACGCTTGGCGCAGCGCACGCTCGAGATCGCCGTGCGTCGTCATGGCTAGGTCGAACGCCTCGCCATGCGCGAGCGCAACCCGCACGCGCAGGCTGTCTCCCACCGCCTCGGCGTGGAAATCGAGATCGCCCGCGTGTGGCGCGCGCAGCGAGAAGCTGACGGCACAGGTGCGCTGCTTGCCCGGCACGGGGCGGCGAGCGGACCGCTCGTCACTCGCGTGCCTAACGAGCGCCCAGCCCCCGGGGAGCACGAGGGCTTGATCGGGATGCTGTTCGCTCGCTTGGGCGCCTTGGGGTTGCGGCGGCTGCGGCTGCGAGTTCGCCGGTTCGCCCACCATGCGGAGCACAAGCTGGTTGGGATCGGCGCGCTCGACGCGCACGCGCAACCGCTGGCCGGCACTGACGTGCAAGGGAATACGAGCGTCGAGCAGCATGCCTGCGAGAGCAAGGGTCCCGCGCTCGCCGTTGCGTTCTACGACGCGGACGCTGAGCACACGTCCAGGCCAGAGGACGAGGTCCGTCAGCGCTGCGCGCACGAGCACGATCGCCGATGCCTGCACGCTCCAGTGATCGGCACGAGCGCTAAAAGCGAGCAGTCGAGCTCCGATTACCGCGAGCGTGGAGCGCGGGCTCTACATCGCAGCCTCGGGAATGCTCGCCGAGCTCGTGCGCCAGAACCTGATCGCGAATGATCTCGCCAACGTCACGACTCCCGGCTACAAGCCCGATCGTGCGTCGCAGCGGAGTTTCGCGGATGTACTGCTCGTCAACAGCCGCAGCGGCCAGGCTGTGGGCCCGCTCGGGCTGGGCTCGGTGATCGCGCAGCGCACCACCGACTTCTCCCCCGCCCCGCTTCGCGACACGGGCGAACCGCTCGACTTCGCGATCGAGGGCGAGGGCTTCTTCGCTGTGCGCACCCCACAGGGCGTGCGCTACACGCGCAACGGTCAGTTCCACCGCTCGGCGCAGGGCACGCTCGTCGACGCGCTCGGGAACGCGGTGCTCGACCGGGCCGGTCGCCCGATCACGGTCGGAGCGGACGGCCGCGTCGATCCGCGCCAGCTCGCCACGTACGAACTCGCCGGCGCTCGCAAGGTGGGCGACAACTACGTCGTCGGCCGACCGGTCGGAGCCGGGGCCAGCGTGCGTGCCGGTGCGCTCGAAGCCTCGGGTACGAACGCGGCGCGCGCGATGGTCGACATGATCGCCTCGCTGCGTGCCTACGAGGCGGCCCAGCGCGTGATCACGACGATCGACCAGACGCTCGAACGCACCGCCACGCAGGTAGCGGCGATGCCGGGCGCCTAGCGCAGCCGTCCGCCGCGCGCGGTCGCGCGCCTCGCCGCTTCTGGACGCTCGCTGGCCACCTTGCCAGCTAGCGGCCGACTACCGGGAGCAGCGCTCGCACCCGGCTGACGCGCACCTTGAACCCCTCCTCATCGTTCGGGCGCAGGTAGGGAGCGTCGCGGCCGAGCAGCTCGAGGCGCACCCGGTCGCCAGCCGCCAGCCGCCACCCCGTGCCGAGCAACTGGAAGCGAACCGCGCCGCGCTGCTTGGCTCGCAGGCGTACGGCACCACGACCGATCAGCCGCATCTTGCCGTCGCGGCCGACGGACCAGAGGCGCGCGACCACGTAGGCACGGCCGGCGCTCGCGCGTACCCGCATGCTGATGGTGGGGAGCCCAGCAACCACGGTGGTGCGCCGCACGCGCCGCTCGAGGACCAGAGTGCCCGGCGCCTTGGTCGGCGTCACCGCCGCACACGCTCCCCCACCACCGATCGGATCGATTGTGCGCCCGACAGTCGGATCGCCGCCGTCGCTCGTCACCGTGCCCGATGCCCGCGACGCCAGTATTAGCCGCCCACGCGCGAGCGAGTCCCAGCCGCGCGCGCGCAAGGGACGCGACGGGGTACTTTCGGGACAGCTCTGGAGGAACGCTGTCACTGCGCCGTTGCCGGGCCCGCCGCGGCGACCGCGCAGGAAGCGATCGAAGAAGGCGAGACCCTGGCGCAGGAACACGCCCTCTTCACCCAAGCGCGTCTGCGCCCGCGGATGGCCGAGGTCGCCGATCTGCAGCGCCACGAAGCCGCGCCTACCTGAGCCGGCGAGACGATATGCGTAGACCCCGTCGATAGCGGGGAAGAGATCGTCCGTCCAGCCGTTTTGGATCAACAGCGGGGCGACAGCGCGGCGACGGTCGGCCACGCCGGCAGCGCCGTGGTAGCGGGTTAGCTCGCGCACCAGGCTGCGCGCCGCGGGCGTTTCGCGCGCGGCATCGGTGATCGCTTTCCACGTCGTCAGATCGGCCGTGGCGTCCGCGCCCGGGGGCGCCAGGTAGGCGCTGATCGCAGCGAGCGAGTAGAGACCATTGATGTAGCTCTGCTTGGGAATACCGAGCGGCTCCCAGCTCGCACCTACCCGCGCGCGGCGAGCGTCGCTGATGCGCCCGTTGAGGGTGAGAGAACCCGCGAGGTCGGCCGTCCCCCACCGCGCCCACGCCGCCCGCAGCGTCAAGAGCCGGCCCTTGGGACTGCGCCAGCGCACGAGCTTGCCGTTGCGGAGCCGAACACGGTCGCGCAAAAAGGCCAGCTCGAGGCTTTGGATGCCGCCGTAGGAAACGCCGGTCGCTCCGAGCGCCCGCGGGTCGGCGATGCCCTGGTCGACGAGCAGCCCAAGGAGATACTGGGTGTCGCGGATTTCGTAACGCTGGTCGGCGAGATGGGTCCAACCGCGCTCGCACCCTGCGGTGCGCGAGGCGGGCACGCCGCAAGAGCGGCCCCAGCCGCGAGCGCTGTAGTTGACGACCGCGTAGCCGCGGCTCGCGAGCGCGACGTTCGAGTAGGCGCTGCTTGCGCTCGCCGACTCGAACATCGCCTTCGAGCCGCCCCACCCGTGGAGCATCACGATCGTCGGGAAGGGTCCGTCGCCGCTCGGGGGTAGCGTCACGTCGACGTCGAGCGGAACGCCGTCGAAGCTCGGCACGCGCTCGCTGTCGTCACGTGTCGGGCAGAACCGCA
>BEIR01000213.1 GCA_002898855.1 bacterium HR41 | reverse complement strand
TACAAGCCCGACCCACGCGCGCAACGCATCCCGATGAGCGTCGCGATGTACGGGCGCTTCGTCACCGGCCGCCGCGGCGTGCCGCTGGTACGCGACGCGCTCGGTCTCCTCTGGCAGCGTGGCATTCGACCGCGCGTGTTCGTCTTCGGGACCGAGGAGCCGCCCGAGATGCCGTTCCCCTACGAGTTCGTGGGCGTCGCGTCGCCGCGCCAGCTGGCCCGCCTCTACAACCAAGTCACCGTCGGAGTCGCACTCTCGCTCACCAACTACTCGCTCGTGCCACTCGAAATGCTCGCCTGCGGGCTGCCGGTGGTGGACGTGGCGGGAGGGAGTCTCGAGAGGGAGCTCGGGCACGGCCGCGGCGTCTTCTACACCGAAGCGACCCCGGCCGCCCTGGCCGCGGCTCTCGAAGAGCTGCTCGGCGATCGCGACAAGTGGCGGGATGCCTCGTCGGCCGCTTCGGCCGCTACCGCGGCTGCGCTGTGGGGGCGCGCAGCCGAACGCTTCTACGCGTCGGTCGAAAGCGCTCTGCAAGCAGCGGCACGTGCAGCCGAAAGCGCCGACGGCGCGACCCGCCAGGTAGCGGTGAGCGACCGTCAAAGGTAGTAACGACCGACCGTCGTGACGATCGCGGCACCGCTCCACAGTCCACACGCGAACAGCACGACGGTCGCCGCGATGCCCCGGTAGCGGGCCGCGAGACCTCGCCGAGCGGCGGCCGCCACCAGCACCACGAGCGGCAACAGCGGCAGCAGATAGCGCGCCTGTCGGAACGGCACGCCTCCCGTGCGCAGCGAGTTGTAGTCGGACCAAGCGACGGTGAACAACACGCCGAGCGCGCAAAGCGCCGCCGCGCCCACGACACCCGCGACCGGGTCGCACAACAGCGTCCACCCACGGCTGCGCACGAGCGCCGTCGCACCACGCAACGCGGCGATCACAAGACCAAGCAAGAACACCGCGAGCACGACAGCTACACCACCCGGAAGCGAGTAATCGAGGTATCCGAACCGGCCGGCGAGGCCGTCGAGCCAGACCGAGCGCCACGGCTGACCCGGAATCAGATCTTGCTGGAAGGGAAGCCGCGGTAGGTAGAACTGCCAGGCGTAACTCGCGAACTCCCGGAGCTTGACTGGCGGTGTCGTGGCGGTACCGCCCGCTGTGCCCACCGAGCTCGAAACGGCGGCCGGAAGCAGCGGCCGCCCGCTGGCGTCCGCCCACGCCGCGTAAGCGCAGAACGCCAACAGCGCCGTGATAGCGATAGAAGCGGCAACCGCCGACCGTTGTCGCCCAGACAGACTGCGCGCACGCTGCGCCGCAAAGACCGCGACGATCGCTACGAAGCCGGGAACGAGCGCGAGCCCGGTGAGTTTCACGAGCGGCGGAGCTGCTGCAGCAGCGGCGAAGGTGACCCCGCGGCCGACAGTCGGACACTCGAGGAAGCGCAATCCCGCTACTAGCGCCAACATCGTCGTCGCCGTGAGCGCGACGTCCGGATTGACGCCACCGCCGATGAAGGCCGCGAGCGGAAAAAGCGCCGTGGCCGTCCCGACGATCAACGCCGCACGCAACGCCCGAGGTGCCAGCGCCGCGAAAAACAGCGCTGCGAGCGCCGCTAGCGCACCCATCCAGGCAGCGTCGACGAGTCGCATCGCAAGCAGCTGGGGCAAGACGTCGTCGAACAGCAGCGCTGCTGGCGCCAACGTGGCGTAGAAGAGCGGCGGTTGCGAAGAGGCGTTCGTCCGCACCGCCGCCATGCGGTTCGGCAAGCGCTCGGCACGCTCGAGTGCGTCGTCGATGCCCTGCCACGGTGGTTTCCCGCGCGGGTTGAACGCAACCGATCCGGTGCGGAGCACTTCCATCGTTGCGCTCTGTTGTGGCGAGCCGCGGTCGGCGAAGCGACCCGAAGGCGGTGGCCCGAGGCCGTGCTGGGCGAGATAGGCGGCGTAGTGGTAGTGGACCTGCTCGTCGGGCACCTGGAAGGGCGGCACCAGCGACGCCCAGACCAGCGCGTGCGCAAAACCGAGTGCCGCGCAGCTACCAGCAACGGTTCGCAACGCGAGCTGCCGGCCGCGGCGGAGGAGACGAACGACCCACGCGATCGCGAGCACGAAGGCAGCGAACGGCAAGACGACCACCCAGCTGCCGAGCACCTCCGCGACGGGATGGAGAGACCCGTTTGCGATCCTGTCGACCAGTGCGCCGAGGTCGGCGAGAAGCGGCCGAGCACTGGCCCTGCGAACTTCGCTCGTGGGTGTACCGCCCTGCCCGAGCACTGCTGCGCGCGCCCTCCCGCCCCCAGCGATGCAAACAGCAGTCGTACCCGGGGGAGCTGTCAACGGGAGATCGACCCGGCGGGCTACAGATGTAAGCGCGATGCGCGCCAATCGCGTGCCGACGAGAGCTCCGTCGCGTGCGCGCGCGGAAATTGCGACCCGTACTCCTCGGTGTACCTCTGTCCGCGGGGATCCGAGACCCTCGCGGCGCAGCCAGAGGCGAACCCGCACTTCGCCAGCGAAGGGCGTTGTCGCGAAGCACACCGGCGCGCTCCCCTTGCCGACGACCGCGACCTGCTCGACCGGCTGCGCCGGCGTCACGAACAGAGGCAACTGCGTGGGGCGCAACAACGGCACCGCAAACGCGACCAGCACCCCGACGGCGAGCAGCAGGCGATCGATCGACGCCACCCACCGGCGTCGACGCTCGCCCGCGAGCCGCGCGCTCATTGTCGGCGCAAACCCAAGATGCTCAACAAAAACGACGAAAAGACCACTTGCAAGCCGATGGTGACGAGGGTGGCGGCGAGCACCGCGAGCCGCTCCTCGCCCAAGCGGCCGAAGCCGCGCTCGGCCCAAGTGACGACGATCGCCGCCGCGATCGCGAGCCCGGCGAGGGTCAGCAGCGCGCCGAGCAGGAGGCCGTGCTCGAGGCGGAAGCGGGCTCGCGCCCAGTCGAACCAGCGGTCTTTCTCGCCCATGAAGTAGGTGCCGTAAGCGTGGGCGCACAGCCCGAGCGCCAGCACCTGCGTTCCCACGACGGCAGCGAGCGAGCCGGCGATCAGGGCGTGAAGCTGCCACTGGCGCCCGAAGAGCTCGAGACCGGCCAGCACGGTTGCCATCGCCAGCGCCCCCGCCAGAACCATCGCCGCCCCCGGCACGATGAACAGATAGGTCGGGCTGTGGACGAGCAGGAAGCGCAGATGCCGCCAGCCGTCGCGGAAAGTGCTCAGCTTCGACTCGCCGCGCCGCGGCCGGTACTCGATGTCGAGCTGCTCGATGCGGAAGCCGGCCTTGGCGGCACGGATCACCATCTCGGACGCGAA
>BEIR01000212.1 GCA_002898855.1 bacterium HR41 | reverse complement strand
GTGGCCGTTAGTCGAAACCTGGTGGGCGCCGATGTGCTGCGTGATGCCGCCTGCCTCGCGGGCCGCGACGTCGGTCTGGCGGATGGCGTCGAGCAACGACGTCTTGCCATGGTCGACGTGCCCCATCACCGTCACGACAGGCGGTCGCGGCTCGAGGTCCTCTTCCCGGTCTTCCTCGTCCACGTCCTGCTCGCCCTCATCCGCGGCGCTGGTGATGGTTACTGTCTTGCCGAGGGCGTCGGCAAGCAGCTCGATCGCTTCATCCGACAGCGTTTGCGTGAGCGTGGCGAGCTCGCCGAGCTCCATCAGTTTCTTGATCACCTCGGGCGCGGGTACACCGAGCGCCTCGGCGATCTCCTTGACGGTCGAGCCAGAGCGGATCGGCACCGCCTCTTCACTCGGCGCCTCGGCCTCGGCTACAGCGGTCGCCGTCTCTACCGGCGCCGGTGGCTCCTCGGGGAACGGCTGTCGCCGGCGGCTGCGCCGGCGGGGCCGCTGACCGGGCGGGGCGGACGGCCCCGAGGGGCGGTCGGGACGCGACGCCTGGGCGTCGATGACGACGCGCCTGCGCCGCCCTCCCTCGCCAAGCCGTCCGGGGCGCACTGGTCGCGTGCGACCGGGACGCTCCCGGCCCGCACCGGCCGTATCGCGCCCGCCGGATGCCCGTCCTGGGACGCTGCCGCCACCCCCACGGGACGGAGCGGAAGTTTCCCCGCCGGCGCGACCAGCGGCGGGGCGATCTCCACGGGTAGCGGGGCGGTCGCGAGTCGGTGCGCGCTCGCCCTGACCGGTCGGTCGCGCTCGCGGCGCGCGCGCTCCCGGCCGGACCCCGCCGCTCTCGCCGCGCCCGTCCGCTTGAGGACGCTCAGGCTCGGCAGAGGGCGCGTCCGGATCGCCGAAGGCACGCGCGACGGCAGCCTCGTCGACGCTCGAAGCCGCAGCCTTGACGTCGAGGCCGGCGCGCTGCAGGATCGCGATGACCTCCTTGCTCGGGATCCCGCGCTCTTTGGCTATTTGATGGACGCGCTTTTTTGCCACTCGTGGACGAAGTCTATGGTCTCTTGTGGAAGCTCAACCGCTGCCCGGAAGGCGCGTGCCAGTGCACGCTCGGCCTTCGCGAGGCCGGCGCCGCACTGCGGCGAGCCGCAGACGTAGGCACCACGACCGGGCTGGCGCCGCTCAGGGTCGGCGACGACGCGCCGACCGTCCGCCAAGGCGAGCCGTAGCAGCTCGTCCTGGTAAGCGCGCCGCCGACAGACAACGCACATCCGAACCGGACGGTGCCGCCGCTCGCCGATCGCTGCCGCCGTCGCTGGTCGTCTTTAACTGTCGCCGCCCTCGTTCGCGACCTGCTCGGCAACACCGGGGGATGCGTCGCCGTCCGCCGCCTCCGTGTCGCCGCTCGATCCCCCGGCCTCGCTGGCCTCGAGCGCTTGGTGGGCCGGCAGCCCGCAATAACGCGAACCCGGCAGCGCCGCGTTCGGGCAGCGACGCCCGTTGGCGAGGATCGCCGCGCAGCGCCCCGAGACCTCCGCCTCCTCTTCCTCGAGGTCGAGCTGCGCCTCTTCCTCGGCGAACTCGCTCTCGGAGCGGATGTCGATACGCCAGCCGGTGAGACGCGCCGCGAGCCGCGCGTTGAGACCTTCCTTGCCGATCGCCAACGACAGCTGGTCGTCGGGAACGATCACCGTCGCCTGGCGGGCATCGTCGTCGACCAGCACTTCGCGCACGCGAGCGGGCGACAGCGCCTTGGCGATGTAGCGAGCGGGCTCGTCGTTGTAGGGGATGATGTCGATCTTCTCGCCGCGCAGCTCGGAGACGACCATGCGCACGCGCGAGCCGCGCGGACCGACGCACGCCCCCACCGGATCGATACCGGTCTGGTGCGAGACGACCGCGATCTTGGAGCGAAAGCCGGGTTCGCGCGCGACGTTGACGATCTCGACCAGGCCGTCGGCGATCTCGGGGACCTCGAGCTCGAACAGCTTGCGGATCAGGTCGGGCGAGCGCCGCGAGAGGATGATGCTCGGACCTTTGGCCTGGGCCGATACGTCGGTGATCACCGCCTTGATCCGTTGACCGTGGTCGTAGCGCTCGCCCGGCACCTGCTCGGAGCGCGGCAGCAGCGCCTCGACACGCTCGCGCAGCTGCACGAGCGTGTAGCGGTTGTCGGACTGCTGCACGATGCCCGTGACGAGCTCGCCGACGCGGTCCTGGAATTCCTCGTAGGTCATGTCGCGCTCGGCTTCGCGGATCCGCTGGAGGATCACCTGCTTCGCGGTCTGCGCGGCGATGCGGCCGAAATCGCTCGGCGTGACGTCGCGCTGCTCGATGCGGTCGCCGTGCTCGGCGAGCATCCGCTCGACGTCGATCTCAACCGGTTCGGGCTCGCGCCGCTCGCCGGTCTCGGGATCGATGCGCGCACCCTCCTCCTCGGCCTGCTCGGCCTCGGCGATCAGCTGGCGCTCGAGGTCCTCGGGAACGATCAGCTCGAAAACGCGGAATTCGCCCTGCTCGAGGTCGAACTCGACGCGCGCGTACTTGGCCGCCCCCGGCGTCTTTTTGTAGGCCGACAGCAGCGCATCCTCGATCGCCGCTTTGAGACGGCTCGCGCCGATGCCCTTCTCTTTAGCTAGCGCCCGTACGGCTTCGGCTATCTCCCTGGACATCCGCTACTCCTCCAGCAGGTTGCCGCGGTTGATCTCCGCGTAGGGAATCGACACCACCCCGGACTCGGTCGCGACCGTTACCCCGCGATCGTCGGCACCGACGAGCTCGCCGCTGTAGGTGCGTCGACCGCCGCGCTCGGCGCGCAGCCGCAAGCGCGCACGTCGTCCGAGATAGCGGCGGAAGTGCGCCGGTTTGGTGAGCGGCCGTCGTGGCCCCGGAGACGAGACCTCGAGCCCGACCTCGGCGACGAGATGCCAGAGCTGCCGCGTGACGCGCTCGCAGAGCGCGAGGTCGACACCTTGGGGGTGATCGATCACAAGTCTGATCCGTTCGCGCCCGGCGGGTTCGCAGGCGAGCAGCTCGACCTCGGGCTCGACCTTCGCGAGCCGTTGCTCGATCTCCGCCCGGAGCTCTTCGATCTTCCGCCGCACTGTCTACCGAGACGCCTTCGCTAGTCGAAAAAAAAGGGGGGCCGAGGCCCACCCCAGGCGCGGCCTTACGGCCGCAGTCTGAAGCTGTCGCTGCGAGTATAGCCCGCAGCTGGCTCACGGTCCCGGGTCCCGCGCGCCGGTCGCGCCTCCCCACCTGGCTCCGCCGTCACCCCGCAGCAAGTGTCGAAGCGAACCCATTCCCTGCCTTGAACGAGAAAAAGGCGGGCCGCCGCGTTA
>BEIR01000211.1 GCA_002898855.1 bacterium HR41 | reverse complement strand
CGCCGCCGCCGGCGAGAGCGGCTCGACCAGCGCCGGTTCCGAAGCGAGCTCGGCCTCGAGATCCTCGAGGCCACGGCGCCGCCGGGCGAGCACCACCGCCCCGACAGCAGCGGCGAGAAGCAGCAAGCTGACGGCCTCGAACGGCCACAGGAAGCGCTCAAGCAGAAGCTCGCCGACCGCGCCCGGGGTGCCGAACCCCGGTCCGCCGCTGCCCTCACTGTCGAGCGCCGCGAGGCCCGAGCCGGCGACAGCGATCGCGAGCTCCACGAACAGGGCGAGCGCGAAGAGCGGGCCGAACGTCGCCACGAGGGGCGACCGCTGGTCGCCGAGCTTCTCCTCGTCGCCGCCGACGTAGGCGACGACGAACAGGTACATCACCATCACCGCGCCGGCGTAGACCACCACTTGCGCGGCGGCGATGAACTCGGCGCGCAACAGGAGGAACAGCACCGCCAGCGCGATCAGGTGTACCACCAGCGCCAGCACGCTGTAGAAGGGGTTGCGCGCCGCTACCACCCCGAAAGCGCCGGCGAGCGCCACGGCGGCGGCAAGGAGAAAGAGGATCTGTTCGGCCAGCACCGCTCTACTCCCCCTCGCGGCGCAGCGGTGTGTGCTCGGGCGGGTCGGCGAGCAGCATCTCCTTGGTGAAGATCAGGTCGGAGCGGCTGTAGTCGGCGAGCTCGTAGTCGTTGCCCATCGTGATCGCGTCGAACGGGCAGGCGAGCTCGCAGTAGCCGCAGAAGATGCAGCGCGTCATGTTGATCTCGTAGACCGCGGCGTAGCGCTCGCCGGCGGAGACGGGGTTGTCGGGGTCGTTCTCGGCGGCGACGACGCGGATGCACTCGGCCGGGCAAGCGGCGGCGCAGAGCGAGCAACCGACGCACTTCTCGAGGCCCGTGTCCTCGAACCGGTGGAGCTTGTGGCGACCGCGGAAGCGCGGGTAGACGGGTGTCTTCTGCTCGGGGTACTGCAGCGTGACCGGCCCCTCGGCAACGCGCGCCAGCGTGGTTCGCAGGCCGCGCAGCGTCGCCGCGAACACGCGCCAGGCTCCGCCGAACCCCCCGGGCTCGGGCCCGCGCTGGACCTCGATCACGTCGTCTGTGGGCGGATAGGGCATGGCGGTCGGTAAGTCGGGTGCTTCAGGTGAGTGCGAGAACGAGCGCTGTGACGACCACGTTGGCGGTGGCGAGCGGCAGCAGCACCTTCCAGCCGAACGACATCAGCTGGTCGTAGCGGAGCCGCGGCAGCGTAGCCCGAACCCAGATGAAGAGGATCACGAACGCTGCCATCTTCACCACCACCCAGAGCGGTGCGAGCGCCGTCGGTCCCGGTCCGTGCCAGCCACCGAGGAAACAGGCGACGGCGACGCCCGACACCGCGATCACCTCGATGTACTCGGCCATGAAGAACGAGCCGAAGCGCATGCCGGCGTATTCGGTGTTGTAACCGGCGACGATCTCGGCGTCGGCCTCGGGGAGGTCGAACGGTGCCCGCGCCGTCTCGGCAAAAGCGGCGACGAGGAAGATCAGAAAGCCGACGATCTGGGGCACGACGAACCACATGTCGCGTTGTGCCTCGACGATGTCGACGAGCGACAGCGAGCCGGCCGTCATCGCTACGCCGACGAGCGACAGGCCGAGCGCGACCTCGTAGGAGATGAGCTGGGCGGCGGAGCGCATCGCGCCGAGGAAGGAGTACTTCGATCCAGACGCCCAGCCACCGAGCAGGAAGGCGTAAAAGGCGAGCGACCCGAAAGCGAAGAACCAGAGCAGGCCAATCGGCACGTCGATGCCGTAGAGGCCGAACTCGCCGCCCCAGGCGTCGAACGGACCGAAGGGGATGATCGCGAGCGTCGCGACCGCACAGGTGATCGAGATCACGGGCGCGATCGCCATCAGCCAAGGCACCGCGGTGGTCGGGGCCGACTGCTCCTTGGAGATCAGCTTGAGAACGTCGGCGAGCGGCTGCAAAAGCCCGAACGGGCCGACGCGGTTGGGGCCGAAGCGTGACTGGAAGCGTCCGAGCAGCTTGCGCTCTACAAGCAGGATCAAGGGAACGACCTGGAGCACGAAGAGGAAGATCAAAAGCGCTTTGGCGATCTGGACGGCGACCGTCTCCACCTAGGCGACCCCCTCGACCCGCTCGACCACGCACGGCTGCGCCGCCTCGGCACCGAGCAGCGCCTCGGCTCCGTCCGCGCCGAGCCCCTCGATCAAGAACGCCCGCCCGGCCGGCACCGCGGTGCGTACGCTCGCCTCGCAGACGAGCTCGCCGCCGGCGCTCGCGACGCGGACACGCTCGCCGCTGCGCACACCGAGGCGCTGCGCGTCCGCCGGTGCGAGGGCGAGCCGTTGGCGGGGGCGCAGGAAGCGCAGCACCGGTGCGCGCACCGTCTCTTCGCACGCCCACAGCGCCGGCTGGCGTGCCACGAGCAAGCGACCACTCGCGTCGCCGCTGGGAGCGGCGGTGGTTGCGGCGGTGTCGCCCGGGGCGGCGGATCCTGCTGCCGCGCGCGGCGCGCTCGCTGCTGCCTCGGTCTCTTGCCAGCGCACTCCCTTGCCGCCGATCCGCCCGGCGTCGAGACCGGCGTAGAACGGCACCGCGCCGGCGACCAGCTCGGTCACCTGGCTCGACGCGAAGACCTCGTCGAACCGAGCGCCGAGGCGCGCAGCGAGCTGGACGAGGGCGAGGAACCCTGGCCGCACGTCGTCGGCGCGGGCGATCACCTGGCGGAGCCGCTGCAGGCGCCCGTCGGGGTGCGTGACGGTGCCGTCTTTTTCGGCGTAGACCTCGGCGGGAAGGACGACCTGGGCGAAGCGCTCGACGGTCTCGGTGCGGAAGCGCGCGAACGCGATCGTCGCGGCGGAGCGGGCCGCGAGCGCGCGCTCCCACGCCGCGCGGTCGCTCGCGCCGGTCAGCGGATCGCAGTCGTAGAGCAGCAGGCCGCCGACCTCGCCGCTCGCGAGCGCGGCGGGCAGCTCACTCCACGCCCTCCCTGCCGGCGCGTCGGCGAGGCCCGGGCCGATCCCGGGCAGACAACCGACCTCGCGCAGACCGCGGCCGTTCGCGCCGAACGGAACTTCGATCAGTCCGGCGCTCTCGCGCTCGCGCACCCCGAGCCGCTCGAGCAGGGCGAGCAGCGCGCTGCGTGCCGCACGCTCGCGCCCGCCGGCGACGAGGCCACGCTCGCCGACGATTACGACGACGTCACGCGCTTCAGCGAGCAGCGCCGCCGCCGAAGCGAGCGCGGCGGCCGCGTCCTCGCCGCCGTCGGGGTGCGCACCTGCGGGTGGATCGAGCGGACGCGCGGCAGCGCCGTCGAAGCGCACGTCGAGCGGCGGGCCGGGATGCACGCCGCGCACG
>BEIR01000210.1 GCA_002898855.1 bacterium HR41 | reverse complement strand
CTAGCTACCGCCTCCCGCGTGGCGCGGCGGACGTCCCGCCGCCGGCGTGCACCAGGCCGTGCTGCCATCGCCGTTCATCCTGACAGCGTGGCGCCCGTTCGCGCCCGATCTCGGATTGTCCGCGCCCGATCCCCAACTGATCGTCGCGTACGGACGCGCCTGGCGGCTGCGCTCCCACTCTTCCCGGAGGATGCCGACGACGACGAGATCGACCCGCTCCTCGCCGATCTGCACGTGACGGCGCAGACGCCCTTCCTCGACGAAGCCGAGGCGTGCCGCGAGCGCGATCACCGCGTGGTTGTCGGCCAGCGCTCGACCCGTCACTTTGGCCGCCGGCCGCGTGCGCATCAGGTGATCGAGAACCAGGGCATGGGCTTCCGTGCCGTAGCCGCGCCCGCCCGGCATGTGCGGGCCGAGAGTTACCTCGATCTCGTACACGTCGCGGAAGACGGGATCGGCACGCCAGTTGCCGAGCCCGGCGAGGGTGCCGTCGCGCTCCTCGATCGCCCAGGCGGCGACGTCGGGATCGTGACGCGCCCACTCGATCGCCTCGGCGAGCGTGTCGGCACCCACCCCTTCCTCGGTCAACAGGTAGAAGCGCCGGATCCGCTCGTCGCTGAACCAGCGACCGATCACCGGCAGATCGGCCCGTGTCAGCGGTCGCAAAAGCAGCCGCTCCGAAGCCGCTACGTACGTTGCGCACTCGTGCACGGGCAAGTCACCTCCAGCTTCTCTTCGCGTCCAGGCGCGGACCGGCCGGCACCGCCCTGCGCGACGAGCTCGTGCACGGCAGCCGCGAACGCGCGGGCATCGGCCACCGGCACCGCCACCGCCGTAACCGCGATCGGACGGCGCAGCAGCCGCTCGAGCGGGAGCGGTCGCGCCAGCTCCAGCACGACGTCGCTGCGCCCACCTGCACAAAGATCGGCGCGCGTTCCGCGTGGCGTTTCGCGGAGGCGCAGGAAAGGACCGAAACCGTGCCCGGTCGGCTCGATCCGAACGGCTGCGATCGCGTCGGGGGGTACGTCGATTCGGTAGAGCGCACCGAGGCGGAGACGCACGCCCCACGGCCCCACCATGTGCGGGAACGCGCGCAGCGAGCAGGCGACACCCACGAACCACCACAGCGCGTAGACACCGACGGCCGTCAGGGCCCAGCCGATAGCGCTGCCCGCCCCCACGACGAGGTGCACCACCACAGCCTCGACGAGCAGCGCAGGCACGAGCGCGAGTGCCAATGCGAACTCGAAGCCCGCCGCGCCGGTAGCGAACTCCAGGACGGGACCGCTCGCGCACCGAGCTTCTCCCCCGCTCGGGCGGGCGAGCCCGGCGACCCTGGCACCGCCGCTCGCAGTGCGCCGCTGCACGTGGCTGCGGGCGCGGCGCGAACCGGCGGTGCGTAGGGCAAGCGCCAAGGGCGCCCCCAGCACCCGTGCCTCCAGCAGCGCAAGCTTGCGAAGCTGGGGTGGGAACGCGAGATCCTGCAACAGCTCGCTGACCGCGCGGTCGGTGGCACGGTGCGACAGCCAGAGCAGAGCCGTGACCCAAGTCGCCTGGACCGCGACGACGGCCGCGAGAACCCAGAGGCCGCGCTCCGCGCGCGTGGCCCCGAGCCAGACCGCAACGGCAGGCAGCCACCCAAGCCAGCCCCAGCGGCGTACGAACCGTACCGCGGGGTGTGCGGCAAGGCGCGCGAGGATCGCGACGGTTGCGTGCGCGCTCTCCCGACCGCCCGCGTCCCCGAGCGCACCGGCTCTTGGAAGAACGCGGGCCGAGCGCGCACTGTCGCCTCGCCCCGAAGGTGTCGGTGTGTCGAACACCATCCTCACCGCTAGCTGCCGCCCCCCGTGCTCTCCGCGCGCAGGCGACGGCGAGGCTTTCGCGATAGCTGCCGCCCCTTTCGCCGCAGCCCTGTCGCGGGACGGCGCCGTGGCTCGAGCTTGTGCGCACCGACACCGGTCAGCCGGGCGCGCGCGCAGGCGGTCTCGAGCGCAGCGAGCGCTGCGGGCAGATCGAGCATCGCACCAAGACCGTCCTCCCCTGTCGCGAGCGACCGGCCCCTCGCAAGCGCCGGCACGTGGTAGCCGTCGGCGCGGAGCTGCTGGACGTTGCGCAACACGGCGGGCTTGCCCGATGCGCCGGGCGGCAGCGACGGGATCACAACGGTCGGACCCTCGAAGCAAAGCGCGACCGTGCTTACGAGGTCGTCGGCGACACCAGCTGCGAGCTTGCCGATCAGGTTGGCCGTCGCGGGTGCGACGATCAGCGCCTCGCCGAAACGCGCCAGCCGCAGATGGGCCGGGACAGGGCCGCTGTCATCGCCGTCGACGTACGCCCGCGCACCGCAGATCGCCGCTAGCGCTCGTGGCGACACCAGGCGCGCGGCCGAGCGCGTCAGCGCGAAGCGCAACTCAACCGCGTAGTTGGTGCGCAACCACGCCGCCCAAGCCGGCATCAACGCTGCGCCGATGCCACCTCCCGAAGCGATCACCAGACGGCGCACCGGCAACGCTCGCGGCAACCGGGCGACGGCACGCTCGCTGGTCCCCCCTACCCCTCCACCCACTTCGCGCTCCTTCCCGCTACGAGCTCTTCCGCAAGCGCCAACTGTCCGCGCACCAGCGCGCGGTCGAAACCGAACGCGCGCACATACCTTGCGAGATGCGCGACGACCTTGAGAGCGGCGTACGGTGCGGCCGCAGCAACAAGCGCCGCCCGAGCGATCCCCGCAGCAGCCGCATAGGCGTCGACGAACGCGCTTGCCGCGGCGCGCGCGGCTCCACGGCCGGGCTCTCGCAGGGCGCGCTCGAACTCCGCAAGCTCGCCAAGAAAGCAACCGACGTCGTACGCTGCCGGCCCGATCGACGCACGGTGGAAACCGATCACCCGCACCGCGCCCTCGCCGCAGACGCTGTAGCCGGGCGTGAGCTCGCCGTGGACAACGGTCGCATCGCGACCGCGCCGTGCGAACGCGGCCACTGCCTCGGCGAGCCTTGCGCGCAGATCCGGGTGGTCGAGGAACAGCAGCTCTTGTACGCCCTCGAGCTCGGCGTGGAGGGCGGCACGTCCCCCGGCACGGTCGCAGAGGCTGCGGACCTCGTCGAGGAGCCAGGGCAGGGCCAGCCTGACACGCAGCCATCGGCGCGACGGGCGCCGGCCGTTGGCGTGAAAAGCGGCCGCCCATTGCGCGATGTCGCTGGCGAGCCGTGCCGCCTCTTGATCCGAGAGTTCGCCGGCGAGAATTAGGTCGCTGAGCAGCTCGCCCCCGGGCAACCCAGGGAAGACGAGCGTGCCGTCGGGAGCCACCCGGGGCAGCACGGCGAGCCCTTGGTCGGTCTCGAGAGCGCTGCGACACAGTGCCACGCGCACGTC
>BEIR01000209.1 GCA_002898855.1 bacterium HR41 | reverse complement strand
GAGAGGGGGGCGAGGCAAGCTCGATGGGGTTGAGGGTCGTTCTCTTCGGGGGCGGTGGCCGGCTTGAGCGCCCGCAGCGTCGCGGCAAGGGGGTCGGCGCGATCGTCGGCGGGGCGTTGACGCTCGAGAGCGAGGCGGGCATAAAGCCCGCCGGTGCTGCCGCGCTCGTTTTCCAACCCCTCGCCACCGGCGACTTCCAGGCGATCGTGCGCGAAACCGAAGAGCTTTTGCATGCCACCGGCCAGGAGTTCGGCACCCGTGTCGAGGCGCTCTCCGACTCGTTCGGCTACCGCTGGCTGGTTCTCCGCGACGAAGACTTCGACGACCTCGCCGTCGCGATCGAGCAGAGCGCCGACCAGCTCGACAGCGCCGGCTACGGCGACCGCCTGCTGTGCGCGCTCTTCGCGTTCGACGACCACGGGCAGCGGCTGTTTCTGATCTACAACTTCAAGCGCGGCAGCTTCTACCCGTTCGTTCCCCGCGGCGGCGAGAAGGAGCGCGACACCGAGCGCGAGCTGCGTTTGAAGGCGCAGATCGGCGACAGCTTGCCGATCGAGCGCGACCTGGCGCGCTGGTTCCCGCTCTGGGAGATCCCGCTCTAGCCGCGCGGCGAGGACGGCCCGCGCAGTGGGGACAGCCAGCACAGCGGGGATGGCCCGTGCAGCGGGGACCACCCGCGCAGCTTCGAACTGGCGCACGGAGCCCTCCCCCTCGCGCGCGGCCCCTCGCCCGCCACGCCAGGAGCCTCGACGCTACGGGCGCCGGTCGTCAGCCGCCGTTGCCGGCGGCTACCCAGCGGCGCACCGGCTGGCCGCGCAGCGCGCCGGCGGCCGGCAGCGGATGACCGCCGGCGCCCTTGCCGCGCACCACGGCCAGCACCACGCGCGAGGCCAAGCGTCCGCCGAGCGCGATCTTGTTGACCGTCTTGCCGCGCTCGATCGTCTGGAACTCCCACGAGGGGCGGTCGCCTCCGGGGGCGCTCACGACGATGCGGATGCGCGAACCGGCGCGGAAGACGTGTGCGACGGGCCACAGCGGCACGCGCACCAGCGCCCAGCGGCCCCGCGGCAGCGGCGCCGCGTCGCGCTCCAGGTGTGTCGGTCGCGGGTCGAGCACACTCGAGCGGCGGCGGTCGAGATGGCGGTGCGAAGCGCGCAGCCAGCCATTCTGGACGTACACCTCGTTGCCGTCGGGACGCACCTCGGTGAGGGTGACCTGGATATCGGTGTCGCGCGCCGCTGAGCGCAACCACAGGTCGACGCTGCCCGGACCGGCGACGACAGTGTCGCGCGGCAGCGGGGCGGTCATGAAAGCGACCGCGTTGCGCGGCGGGAGCGGCCGCCAGTCGTAGGGCGGTTGCGGCTTCCAGGCGTCGGCCTCGCTCGCGCCGGGGAGCGTGCGCATCGGCCGCGCCGTGGGATCCGAACGGTAAGCGAAGGCGGAGGCACTGCGTGGCTTCGCGCCAAGACCGCCGGCCGGCCGGAAATAGAGAGCGGTGGCGACGGCCTCGCGCGGCGGCCAGCGGTCGAAGGCGAGCTCCCAGGGCGCGCCGAGCGAGCCCGGTCCCCACGGACCGGCGCCGTTCTCCATCAGCACGCGCACCCGCGGATCGCGCTCGAACGCCGACCGCGCGCTCGCCACCGACGTGTAGGCAGCGAAACGCGACTGCTCGAGCGGCGCGGCGGGAGCGTCGGCCAGGACCCGGTAGAGGACACCGCCGAGCGCGAGCACCTGGTCGGGAATGCGCGGCACCTCGTCGGCGACGTAGAGCTTGAGGAACTCGACCCAGCGGGTGATCACCGACGGCGACAGCGAGTCGACGTGGGTGCCGTTCTGGAGCGTGATCCACACGCGCTTGCGGCGGCTGATGGTGTTAAGTGCCTCGGGGAAGTGACCGCCGGTCTGCTCGTCCTGGAACTGGCCGACGAGGAAGATCGGGACGCGTGCGCGCTGGAGCCACGCTCCTGGCGAGCGCTGGCCGAAGATGCGCGGATCGCGGAACGGCGTGCGCTGTTGCAGGGCGAGCGCGTCCTGCGTCTGCAGACGCAACAGCTGGTTGCGCGCGCAG
Organism: bacterium HR41; assembly: GCA_002898855.1. GTDB lineage: Bacteria > Actinomycetota > Thermoleophilia > Solirubrobacterales > Thermoleophilaceae > Thermoleophilum. The sequence goes on along the minus strand of BEIR01000209.1, from coordinate 1,313 downwards.
TTTTGGTCTCCGCGGCGCACGAGCTCGCGCGCGTAGGGCTGGCCGCCGTAGGGTGCGGGCTCGGCGTCGCGCTGACGCTCCTCCACCCAGCGCTGCGCGAACCCCGAGTTGAAGATCCCGCCCGGGTAGCCGGTGCCTTCGTAGAGGTCATCGGTCACCGACAGCGGCGCGATCGCGGCGAGGTGCGGCGGACGGGTGCCGGCCACGAACAGCTGGCTGATGCCCGAGAACGAGATCCCGACCATGCCGACCTTGCCGTCCTTGACCCACGGTTGGGCGGCCACGGTCTCGATCGCGTCGTAGCCGTCGTAGGTGGTGGGCAGATCGAAGAGGTCGAAGTCGCCGCCCGAGCAGCCGGAGCCGCGCATCTGCACGCTGACGGTGGCGAAGCCAAGGAGCGGCGCGATCACCGACCCGACCGCCGTCGACGTGGACGGGGCGAGCGGGTCGTTCACCCCGCCGGGGCCACCGGTCAGCGCGCCGGCCAGCGCGCTGAGCAGGTCGTGAGGCGCTGCTACCTGGTAGCCGGAGTACTCGACCACGGTCGGCAAGGGACCGTCGGCGAGCGTCTTGCCGGGCGGGAGACGGACGGTCATCGCGAGCTCGATGCCGTCACGCATGCGCACGTAGTTGAGACCCTCGTGCAAGCGGATCCGCCGGTAGAAGGACGGCGGCGGGTTGTCGCCGGGACGCAGTATGCGCAGCGACACCGTGCGCGGCGAGCGCCCCGGAGCGCGAACGACGCGGTACCGCCCGGGCGCGAGCTCGCGGAAGATGAGGCTGCCGAAGTCGTCAGCCCGCCCCTGCCGCACGACGCGACCGCGGCGGTCGAGAAGGCGCAGCTTCTCGCCGCGGCGAGCACCTACCACGTAGGCGTAGCGCACCCCACCGCGCGCCGCGAAGGGCACCTTCGCCGGCGGTTCGAGCGTTCCACCGTAACCGGCCGCGGCACGCGCGCCCCCGAGCGCCACGCCCGCAACTGGAAGCTGAGCGAGCGTCGCAGCGCAGGCGATCGCGAGCACCGCAGCAGCGAGGGCGACCCGGCGCGGCCGCGGTGCGCCGAAAGCGACGCATGGCGCGGGTGCCCGCCGTCCCTGCCGCACCTGCGGCGCCGATGCGAGGCCGCTCGCTACCCGCTCATCCCCCCTAGTTACTGCGTAGCGGTACACGCGCAGTCGAACCTAACCCCTGATCGGTCGCGGTGCAAGTGCGGCGAGTAACTGCACGGTCGACCGGCGCGGGCTGAAACAAGCGAGCGCCGCCGGCACCGGCGAGCAAGGTGATTTAATACACGTATATGTACAAAAGTGCTG
>BEIR01000208.1 GCA_002898855.1 bacterium HR41 | reverse complement strand
CGTACGCCGCGACGAGCGCCGCGCACGCCTCGACGTCGGCCAGGTCGACGATCTCGACCGGCTGGTGCATGTAGCGCAGAGGGATCGAGACGACGCCACAGGCGACCCCCGAGCGAGTGAGGTGCACGGCATCGGCGTCGGTGCCGGTCGAACGGGCGGTCGCTTCCACCGTGTACGGGATACCGTGGTTCTCGGCGGCGGCGACGAGGCCCTCGAAGACGGCAGGAGCGATCGTGGCTCCGCGCGCGATCACCGCTCCCGAGCCGAGCGGATGACTCCCGAGCTCGCCCTCGTCGGCGCCCGGAACGTCGGTGGCGTGCGTGACATCGACGATCACCGCGACATCGGGCTCGACTGCATACGCGGTGGTGCGAGCGCCGGCGAACGTGATCTCCTCCTGAGTGGAAGCGATCGCGACCACCTCGACGTCGGCGCCACCGGCCTCGGCGACGCGGCGCAGCGCTTCGAGGGCGACGTAGGCGCCCAGGCGGTTGTCGAGGGCGCGAGAGGCGACACGCCCGCCGACAAGCGGCTGCGGATCGGCGGCGATCACCGCGACGTCGCCGACGCGCACGCGCGCTGCCGCCTCTTCGCGGTCGCTGGCGCCGATGTCGATGTGCAGGTCGCGCAGCTCGGGTACCCGCTTGCGCTCGTCGCCGCGCTGCAGGTGGCGCGGTTTGCCGCCGATCACCCCGGGTACCTCGCCATCGCGGGCGAGCACGGTGACGCGCTGGCCGACCAGCACCTGCGGGTCCCAGCCCCCGAGCGCAGCGATGCGCAGCAGGCCGCGGTCGGTGATGTGGGTGACTATCAGGCCGATCTCGTCGATGTGGCCGACGATCGCCAGCCGTGGCCGCTCGCCGCCACCGCGGACGCGTGCGGTCGAAGAGCCGAGCACATCACCAGCGACGTCGTCGGCGAACTCGCGAGCGGCCGCTCGCCAAGCGTGCGCCGGCCGTTCCTCGTAGCCGGGCGGGCCGGGCGCAGCGAGCAGCGCGGCCAGCAGCGGCGGCAGCTCGGTACCGCCAGGGTCGCGCGCCGGAGCTGCCACCGCGCCACCCCTACAGCCGGGTGTCGACGACCATGGCGGCGAACAGCAGCGCCAGGTAGAGCAGCGAGAAGAGGTAGAGCCGCAGCGCGGTGCGGCGGTCGCGGCGCCGCAGCAGCACGACCGCACCGGCGATGAACAGCGCGCCGAGCGCCAGCGAAACGACGAGATAGAACCAACCGAACGCGCCGGCGCAGAACGGGAGCTGCGTGATCGCGTAGAGCAGGACCGAGTAGAGCAAGATCTGGCGCCGCGTTTCGGCCTCGCCGCGCACTACAGGCAGCATCGGCACGCCCACACGTGCGTACTCGTCCTTCATCAGCAGGGACAGCGACCAGAAGTGTGGGGGCGTCCAGAAAAAGATGATCGCGAAGAGGTAGAGGGGGGTGCCGCTCAACCCGCCCGTCACCGCCGCCCAACCGACCAACGGCGGTACCGCGCCAGCCGCGCCGCCGATAACGATGTTCTGCGGCGTGCGGCGCTTCAACCAGAGCGTGTACACGAAGACGTAGCCGAGGAAGCCGCTGGCCGAGAGTACTGCCGCGAGCGGGTTTACCGTGTTCCACAAGAGCGCGAACGATGCCAGGGCGAGTGCGATGCCGAAGGCGGTGGCACGCGCGGGCGAGATCCGACCGGCGGCCACCGGTCGCTGTGCGGTGCGCGCCATCTGGCGGTCGAGATCGCGGTCGAGCACGTGGTTGAGCGCGCCCGCACCGCCTGCCGACAGCGCGCCACCAAGGCAGGTGAGAGCGACGAGCCCGGGGGAGGGGTCGCCAGCCACGTACATCGTCGCAGCCGTGGTGAAGAGCAGCAGCGACTGGACGCCCGGTTTTGTCATTGTGAGGTAGTCGGCGAGCCGCGAGCGCAGACGCGCGAGCGGCGCAGGCTGTTCCCCCGCTACCGTCGTCGCTGCGGCCGCTCGGCCGTGCGAGGCGGCCACGGTCACTTCACCCCCGCTGTTGTGGCAAGCGTCGCATTGCCCGGGACGCGTCCCCGCACCACGGCGCGTACGGGAGCGAGCGAGAGAGCAAGATCGAGCGCCACAGCCCAGACGAGCGTTCCAACAGCGAGGTGAGCCACGATCAGGAGCTCGTACTCGTCGAGCCAGACGTTGAGCGCGCCGAGCAACACCTGCACCGCAACCAACACGCCGAGCCAGCGCGCCCGGGCAACCGCGGCGGCGGACAGGGCTTTGCGGCGACGCAACACCGCGGCCGTGAGCATCACGGTTAGGAGAACGGCCAGGTACATGAAGGCGCGGTGGGTGAGGTGGATATCGACAAGCCTGGACTCGCCGAACGGCATGAACGACCCGTTGCAGGTGGGGAACTCTTTGCCGCAAGCGTGATGGGCCCCGTCGCCCAGCCGGTAGTCGGGCCGACCGTAGTTCTGGGTTCCCGCCATGTAGCCGCCGGCCACGATCGTCGCGAGCATCACCAGAGCGGTCAGGGCGGCCAGGGCCTTGAGCGGGCGGGGAGCGTTGGAGGTCGCGTTGTCGACGGTCGGACCGCCATCATCGCTAGGGAATCGTGCCCCGCACATCCGCACCAACAGGAGCAGACCACCGAGCAGCACCATCGCGAGACCGAGGTGGGCGGCGACGAGTCCTTCGTCGAGCCCCTTTTCTACGGTAAGGCCGCCGAGACCCGCTTGCGCCGCGACGAGCACCACGAGCGCGCCGGTCAAGGTCGACAAGCGCGGCCCCTCGACACGTCGCGCAACGGCGAGGACGAAAAGCGAGACGATCATCACCCCGACGACGCCCGCGACGATGCGGTGCGCGTACTCGATCACCGCTGTCAGCTCGAACCCGGGGACGATGTCGCCGTTGCAGAACGGCCAGCCGTGGAAGCCCGAGCCCTCGGGACCGCAGCCGAGGCCGGATCCCGAGACGCGGACGATGCCGCCGAGAACGATCAAGAGAAAGGTCGCGACGAGCGTCGCGACGGCGAGACGGCGATAGGCGCGCGTGCTCACCGCGTGGGCGCGACCGGCTGGGCGACCGTGCCGGCCGGCTGACCTTGGGTGCTGCGGACTTGCGCGCGCAGATCCTGCATCGGTTCGAGCAAGCGCACCCGCGGAATCTGGTCGAAGTTGTTTTCAGGCGGCGGCGAGGGCACAAACCACTCGAGCGTGTTGGCGTGCCAGGGGTCGTTTCCGGCGATCTGCCCACGCTTGAGACTCCACGCCGCGTTGAACACCGTGACGAGCACGCCGATGCCGAGGATGAACGAACCGATCGTCGAGATCAGGTTGTAGTCGCCCCAGCCGGAGGAGGCGGCGTAGTCGTAAATGCGACGCGGCATACCGGACAGACCGGCCGAGTGTTGAACGAGGAACGTC
>BEIR01000207.1 GCA_002898855.1 bacterium HR41 | reverse complement strand
GAGCTCGGACGCGCGGGCGTCGAGGTGCACGCCGAAACGAGCGGCGTCGAGCTGCTCGAAGCGGTGAAGACGGTGGTGAAAAGCCCCGGAGTGCCGCGCGACAGCGAGGTGGTGAGCGCGGCCCTGGCGCACGGACTCACCGTCACGGGCGAGCTCGAGATCGCCTGGCGGTCGCTGCCCAACGTCGTCTGGGCTGTGACCGGCACGAACGGCAAGACCACCACGGTCGAGCTTGTCGCCGCGATCCTTCGCGCCGCCGGCGAACCGGCAGTGGCGGCCGGCAACGTCGGCACGCCGCTGGCGGCGTTGGTCGGCCAGGTGGACGCCGCCGCGCCGCTCGTCGTCGAAGCGTCGAGCTTCCAGATCGAGGACGCCCTCGCCTTCGCTCCCGAGCGCGCCGTGCTCGTCAACCTCGGTGTAGACCACATCGATCGCCACGGCTCGGTCGACGCTTACCATCGCGCCAAGCTGCGGCTGTTCGCTAACCAGACCGCCGACGCGCTCGCCGTTGCACCGGTGGGGATCGCGGTGCCGGGCGACGCCCGGCGCGTCGCGTTCGGGCCTGCGGGCAGCGGCGCCGAGCTCGAGTTCTCCGACGCGGGGCTCTTCTACAAGGGCGATCTCGTCGTCGAACGCGCGGCGATCGCGCTGCGCGGCCGGCACAACCTCGAGAACGCCGCCGCGGCAACGGTCGCCGCGCTGGCGGCGGGCGTACCGCTTAAGGCCGTGCGGGCGGCGCTAGCCGAGTTCCGCGGCGTGCCCCACCGGCTGGAGGAGGTGGGGTGCGTCGGCGGCGTGCTGTACGTGAACGACTCGAAGGCCACGAACGTCGCCTCGACGGAGCGCGCGCTCGAGTCTTTCGCCGGCGGGATCCACCTGATCGCCGGTGGCCGTCCGAAAGGCGGCGGTTTCCGCTCGCTGCGCACGCTGGTCGGCGAGCGCTGCCGCTGCGTGTACACCATCGGCGAGGCGGCGGAGGAGATCGCGCGTGACCTCAACGGGGCGGTGGCGGTCGAGGTCTGCGGGACGCTCGAGCGCGCCGTCGCTCTCGCCAGCGAGCGCGCCGCCGCGGGCGAGGTGGTCTTGCTTTCGCCGGCCTGCGCCAGCTTCGACCAGTTCCGCGACTTCGAAGAGCGCGGAGAGCGGTTCCGCGCGCTCGTGGCGGCGCTACGTTCGCGCTAGCTCCGAAGCGCGGCGCAGCGCGCCCCGCGCAGCTGAAAGAGGCGCGCCGCGAGCGTCGAACTCCACGACGTGGGCACTCGCGGGCGACGAGACGAGCGACGACAGGCGACCGCCGGGCGCCGGCGCACGGCGCCGCGCGGGGGTGCGGCTCGCGCTGTCGCCCCGCTCGAGCGGTCGCTGCTTCACACCGTCACGCTCTGCCTCGTAGCCGCGGGAGCGGTGATGGTGTACTCAGCGAGCTCGGCCGAGTTCGCGATAAGCGCCGGCGACCCGGCGTTTTTTCTCAAGCGCTACGTGGGGTTCGGTGTCGTGGGGTTGCTCGTCCTGTTCGCGGCGTCGCGCTGCGGGCTCGCCGTGGCGCGGCGCACGGCGCCGCTCGCGCTCCTCGCTGCGCTCGCGCTGTGCGTCGCCGTGCTCGTCCCCGGGATCGGCGTGTCTGTGAACGGCGCGCGGCGCTGGATCGGGGCCGGGTTTCTCCAGTTTCAGCCGTCGGAGTTCCTGAAGCTGGCGCTGGTCCTCTACGGCGCCCACCTGCTCGCGCGGGCGCGGCCGCACCAGCGCACGCTCGGCGGTGCCGCGCTGCCGTTTTTGATCGCCGTCGCCGTCGCCGGCGCGCTGGTGATGGCGCAACCCGACATGGGCACGACGCTCGTGATCTGTGCGGCTGCGGGCAGCCTGCTGTTCGCGGCCGGTGTGCCGCTCCGGCAGCTGGTCGGTGCGCTGCTCGTGCTCGCCCTCGCAGCCACGGTGCTCGCGCTCGCCGAGCCCTACCGGCGTGCGCGCCTGACGGCGTTCCTAGACCCCTCCCACGACCCGAGCGGCGCCGGCTTCCAGACGATTCAGGCGCTGATCGCGATCGGGTCGGGCGGTCCTTTCGGCGTCGGGCTCGGCGAGTCGGTGCAGAAGGTCTTCTATCTGCCCGAGGCCCACACCGACATGATCCTCGCGGTGATCGGCGAAGAGATCGGGCTGGTCGGCATCGTCGGGCTGCTTGCGCTCTATCTGGCGCTCGTCTACTGCGGGCTGCAGGTAGCGCGCCGTTCGCGCGACGAGTTCACGAAGCTCGCCTGCGCCGGTATCACGGCCCTCATCGCGAGTCAGACAGCGTTGAACTTCGCCGCGGTCCTCGGGCTCGCGCCGCTCACCGGCGTGCCGTTGCCGCTCGTCTCCTACGGCAGCAGTAGCCTGCTGACGATGCTCTGCGGGATTGGGATCGTGCTCGACGCAGCTAGCCGGCCGCCGGCAGCGCAGCGACGGCCGCGGCTGCGTGTGATCGAGGGGACGGCGGCGCGCAGCCGCTCGGTGCGCCCGTCGCGCGGCGAGCGCGCGGCGGGGCGGTCGGGTGGCGGGCGCTCGGCCGGGCGACGCGCGGGTCGTTGAGCGCACGGCCGGCAAGTGCGCGACTGAGGCGCCAGCGAGCGGCCGGTGCGCGGCAGCAGGGACCGCGACCGGCGAACGTGCGCCTGCTCGTCGCGATTGCTGCCGGGGGCACGGCCGGCCACGTCGTCCCGGCGCTCGCGATCGCCGGTGCGCTGCGTGAGCGTGGCGCGACGGTCGTTTTCTTCGGTGGCGACCGCGCCGAGGCGGAGCTCGTGCCAGACGCCGGGTACGAGCTCGTCCGGCTCGCCGTGCGCGGCCTCGACCGGAGCAACCCGCTGCGCGCCGCGAGCGCGGTGTGGCTCGCGGGGCGCGCGACGGTTCGTGCCCGCCGCGAGCTCGCTCGGCTCGGCGCCCGCGCGGTGGTCTGTTGCGGGGGGTATGTCGGCGTGCCCGTCGGTCTGGCGGCGCGCACTCTGCGCCTGCCGTTGTTCGTGACCGCGGCCGACAGCCATCTCGGTGTCGCCAACCGTCTGCTAGCGCGGTTCGCGGAGCGCGCTTTCCTCGCGTTCCCGATCGCTGGTGCCAGCATCCGCCGCTTCGAGGTCGTCGGCCGGCCGCTGCCGCCGGAGCTCGTGCGCGGCGACCGCGACGAGCTGCGCCGGGCGGCTCGCGCCCGCTTCGGGATCCCGCTGCAGGCGGTGTGCGTGCTCGTGTTCGGCGGATCGCTGGGGGCGCGCTCGATCAACCACGCTACGGTCGCCGCTTTCGCGGAGAGGCCGCTGCCCGACGGTGTGCACGTGCTTCACGTCGCGGGGCGGCGCGACTATCGCGAGATCGCGGAGCGGCTTGCGCGTGCCGGCAATCCCTCCGCCTACCACCTGGTCGATTTCGTCAAGAGA
>BEIR01000206.1 GCA_002898855.1 bacterium HR41 | reverse complement strand
ACATCCCCTTCAACATGCTCGAGCGCGACGTGCCGCCGCCGCAGCCGCCCGCCGAGAGCCCGATCGCCGCCGGTCAGCACGTCGCCGCGGTGGAAACCGCTGCCGCAACCGAGCGCTCGCTCGTCGACGAGCGGCTCGCCGAGCCCGTGCTGAAGGTCGTAGGGGTCGGCGGCGCCGGCGTCAACGCTGTCAACCGTATGGTCGAGGCGGGCGTCGAGGGCATCGACTTCGTCGCCCTCAACACCGACCTGCAGTCGCTCGAGCATTCGCGCGCGCACCACAAGCTGCACATCGGCGCCGAGGTCACGCGCGGGCTCGGCTCGGGCTCCAACCCCGAGCTCGGGCGGATGGCGGCGATCGAGGACTACGACCGCATCAAAGCGCTGCTCAAGGGTGCCGACATGGTGTTCATCGCTGCCGGTGCGGGCGGCGGTACCGGGACCGGCGCGGCCCCGGTGGTCGCTCGCATCGCACGCGAGGTCGGTGCGCTCACCGTCGGCATCGTCACCAAGCCGTTCCCGTTCGAGGGCTCGCGCCGCGCCCGTCAGGCCGAGCAAGGGATCGAGGAGTTGGCGGCCGCGGTCGACACGCTGATCGTCATCCCCAACGCGCGGCTGCTCGAAGTGCTCGACCGGCGCGTGTCGATGCTCGACGCCTTCCGTGTCGCCGACGACGTGCTCCGCCAGGGCGTGCAGGGCATCTCCGACCTGATCACCCTCCCGGGGCTGATCAATCTCGACTTCGCCGACGTGCGGACGATCATGTCCGACGCCGGCGAGGCGTTGCTCGGCATCGGTATGGGCTCCGGCGAGCGACGCGCGCTCGACGCTGTAGAGCATGCGATCGCCTCGCCGCTGCTCGAGACACGCCTCGACGGTGCGCGGTCGATCCTGCTGTCGGTGACCGGCGGACCCGACCTCTCGCTGTGGGAGGTGAACGAGGCCGCGAAGGCGGTGCGGCAGGCGGCCCATCCGGAGGCCAACATCATCTTCGGCGCGATGGTCGACGAGAAGGTCGCCGACCAGGTTTGGGTGACCGTGGTGGCGACCGGGTACGGCGAGAGCTCGTCACGCAAGCGCGCCACCGTCGACGTGCCCGACGCTGAGCCGCGTGTGCGCCGGGTCGAGCGCGAACGGGCGATCGCGAGCAGCGATCTCGCCGACGTGCGCGTGCCCGAGTTCATGCCGGGGCGCTGACCGAGCCGCTAGTGGGCGGTCGTTCGCCCCGGCTACTCTCGCCGGGGAGATGAAAGGCGTCGTCGCTGCCGGACACCCGCTCACGGCCGAGGCCGGCGCCGGCGTCCTGCGTGAGGGCGGCAACGCGATCGACGCCGCGGTAGCGGCCGGCTTGATGTCGTGGGTCGCCGAGTCGCCGCTGACCGGTCCCGGTGCCGGCGGCTTCATGCTGGTGCACACGAGCGGCGGCGAGAGCACACTCTTCGACTTTTTCGTCGCCGCGCCCGGAAAGGGGCTCCCTGCCGACCACCGGCGCGTGGAGCTCAACCCCCTCTGGGTCGAGTTCACGGCCGGCCAGCGCCAGCGCTTCAACGTCGGGCCGGCGTCGTGCGGTGTCTACGGGACGGCACTCGGTCTCGCGCAGGCGCTGGCACGGTTCGGCACGCGCCCGCTCGCGGAGCTCGCCGCGCCGGCGGCGCGGGCGGCGCGTGCGGGCGTCGAGATCAGCCCGATCCAGGGCTACCTGTTGCGGATCCTCGAACCGATCCTGCGTTCGACCGCCGAGTGCGAGCGCTGGTACGCGCCAGAGGGACGGATCCTTCGCGCCGGCGAGCGGATCCGGCTGCCCGAGCTCGGCGACCTGATCGAACGCCTCGGGGGCGAGGGTCCCGACTTCATGTACCGCGGCGACGTCGGCGAAGCGGTCTCGGCGTGGGTGCTCGACCACGGTGGGGCGATCACGCCCAGCGACCTCGCCGAGTACCAGGTCGTGGCGCGAGAACCGGCGCGCGCCGCCTACGCCGGGCGCGTGGTTCTCACCAACCCGCCGCCGTCGGCGGGGGGCATTCTCATCGCCTACGCGCTCGATCTACTCGAGCGGCTGGGACGCCCGCGCCGCCTCGTCGATCTCGTCGCGGTGATGGAGCGCACCAACCGCGAACGCACGCGCGAGTTCACGATCGGGCTGCACAGCGAGGGCTACCTCGAGCGCTTCCTCGCGCGCGAGGCGCTCGAGCGGGCAGCGGCCGAGCTGCGCTCCGCAGGATGCGGTCCACGTTCGGGAGCGAGAGGCGAGCTCGGTTCGACCCGGCAGCTCGGGTCGACGACGCAGCTTGGGTCGACGACGCACATCGCGGTGATCGACGGCGAAGGCAACGCCGTCTCCATGACCTGCTCGAACGGCTCCTGCAGCGGCGTCGTCGTACCGGGTACGGGTGTTCACCTCAACAACATGCTGGGCGAAGAGGACCTGAGCCCCGAGGGCGTCGCGAGCCAGCGTCCCGGGCGCCGCGTGCCGAGCATGATGGCCCCGACCGTGGTGCTGCGCGCCGGCGAGTGCGAGCTGGCGCTCGGTTCGGCCGGGTCGAACCGCATTCGCTCGGCGATACTGCAGACGATCCTCGCCGTCATCGACGAGGGGCTCGATGCCGCCCGCGCGGTCGAGCGCCCGCGTCTGCACTGCGAACAGGGGCGCGTCGACGCTGAGCCCGGCCTGCCGGAAGACGAGCTGCGCGAGATCGAAGCGCGCGGCTTCGATGTTGTGCGCTGGCCGGAGCGCAACCTCTACTTCGGCGGTGTGCAAGCTGTTGGCCGCGACCCGACGACCGGCGCTCTGGTGGGCGGCGGCGACCCTCGCCGGGGCGGAGCGGTGGCGCTCGCCTGACAGCGCACGCCCCGTGAGCCGCGACCAGCGCGCGCTCGTAAGGAAAGGGCGTGGTGGTTCTCTGGCTCAGACGCGATCTGCGTCTTCACGACCATCCGGCGCTCAACGCAGCGGCGCAGCGCGCAGGCGAGCGTGGCGGCACGCTTGCGATCGTTTTCGTCTTCGACCGTGCGCTGCTGTGCGGGCGCCACACCTCGGCGACTCGGACCGCCTTCCTGCTCGAGGCGCTCGCCGAGCTGCGTGCCGCACTGCGCGAGCGCGGCCAGCAGCTGATCGTGCGCCACGGCGAACCGGCGCGCGAGCTCGCTGCGCTAGTGGGTGCGGCCGTCGACCCGGAAGTCCACGCCACCGCCGACGTCGGTCCGTTCGCCAAGCGGCGCGAGCGCGAAGTAGCGGCTGCGCTCGCCGAGCGGGGCGGCCGCCTCGTCCTCCACCCTGGGGCTTTCTGCGTCGACAGGCCGGAAGCGGTGAGCGGCTCCGTCGCTTTCACGCCGTTCTTTCGAAGCTGGCAGGCAGCGCCGCGCCGAAGACCGCTGCCGGCGCCGCACCGACTACCGCCACCCCCAGCCGAGACGGCGCCGG
>BEIR01000205.1 GCA_002898855.1 bacterium HR41 | reverse complement strand
CGAGCGTTCGAGCTTGCGCGTCAGCGCGATCGTCGGGAGTCGTCCCGACGCGCGACGCGCGAACAGCGCGCCGGCGAGTGCCAGGAGGAAGACGGTGGCGAGGGTCGCCCAACCGAACTCCGCGGCCACAGCCTCGCGCTGGGTGAGGGTTGCCGCCCGTTCCGTGAAAGCCGGCTTGGACAGCGCCCAGGTCGCGACCGGTGTCACAGCGAGTGCGGCGATCGCGAGCGCGGCGAGGGTCGCGAGCCGGCGGGGTATAGCCCACCACCAGATAGCCAGCGCGAAGGTGAGAGCAAGCACGGCCCCACGCGATTGCGTGAGAACCCCCGCCAAAAGCGCGATCCCGGTACCGACGAATCCGATCGCCCCCGCGCGGGCGGACAGTGCCGGCCGCGTCGTCCACCAGACGCCGGCCACGGCCGTCATCGCTGCCGCGCCGCCGAGCGCGTTCCAGTAACCGAACGGTTGTCCGAGGCGGTTGGCGATCGCGCCGAGCTCGTCCGCCCCGAGCGAAGCTGGCCAGACCCGGGCGGCCAAGCCGTAGGCGCAGACGACAACACCCCCGAGGAACACAGCACTCGCGAGCGCGTCGGCACGGTTCGGTGCGCGCCGGGCAGCGCAGACGCCTGACGCGGCCACCGCGATGTAGGCGAGCGAGCGTCCGGCCGCTTGCAGCGAGCCGTCCGGGTTCGCCGACCAAACGAGCGACACCGCTACGAGCGACGCCCAAACGCAGAGCGCCGCGAGCAGCGCGCGGCCCCCCGCGAGCGACCCCCCGTGGGCGAAGTGCCATGCACACGCCGCACCGGAGACAGCGGTGGCGACCGCGAGCACGAGCGCGGTAGCCACCTGGTCGGTTCCGCTGCGGGCGGCGAACGCGCTGGCCACGAATGCCGCCGCCAGCGCCGCCGCGAGCGCGCGGCTACCCACGACGGCGTATCAGGGCCGCTAGTCGCAGCGCCGGCGCACCGAGTCGGCCCTGGGACGCAAGCGCCGCCGCGCCGGCGAGAGCCGTGAGGGCGAGCGCCACTAGCGCCGCCACGAGCGAGAACGGCAGCGGACCGACGAAACCGGCCGCTCGCAAGGCGCCGCCACCCTCGGGGCGCAGGTTGCGCCCGTCGAGCGCTACAGCGGGAGCCTCGCCACTCTCGCGCGCTCGCGTGAGCGCGGCGAGCTCGCCCGCAAGCGCCGCCCGGTCTTCGGCAGCGGCGCGGTCGGCACCGACCGCGGACAGCAACTGCGCGAGCCTGTCGCTCGCCTTCTTGCCCTTGCCGCCCACAGCCTGGTCGAATGCCGCCTCGATCACGCCGCGACAGTCGGAGTACTCGTCGAGGTCGGCGGGCAGCGATCCGAGCGCCGCTGCCAAGTCGCGCGCCGAATAGTTGCGGCTGAGTGCCCCGTCGTCGGCGCAGTCGGCGATCACCTGGTCGGGCGACGCCAGCGCGACCGGAGCCATGAGGGCGAACGCCGCGCAGGTGGCGAGCAAGGCGCCGGTCAGTGCCACGATCGCAATTACGCCGTTGGCAGACCTCCTAGCTGTTGCAGCGATCGGGATCATCGTCCTCTTCCAGCGATCGCGGGAACACCCCGAAAGTTGCGCTTCGCACCGCCCCCGATCGGGCCCGAAGCGGACCCGACCAAGCTGCGATCGACAGCCGCGACCCCCTGCACCCTAGCCAGTCCCGCCGTCGGAGCGCCGTACAATCGCCGCTTCCTGTGGCGCTCCGGCTCGCGCTTCTGCTCCCGGTTCCCGTCCCGTACCGCGAACCGCTGCTCGCGCTGCTCGCCGAGCGCGGACGCGTCGAGCCGCACGTGCTCTATGCGCGCTCCCACCAGCACAGCTGGCAACAGCCGCGGGCGTGGTTTCCGAGCGACCACCCCTATCCCGCCCTGACCCTGCGCTCGTTCGAAATCGCCTGGCGGCGCCGGCCGACGCCGCTGCTCGTGCCGCACGGCGTCGGCAAAGCGCTCGACGCGGTCGAGCCCGACTGCGTGCTCTCGTCGGAGTTCGGCCCGCTGACCTGGGCGGCGATCGCGTGGGCGCGGCGCCGCGGCCGGCCCTGGATGGTGTTGACCGAAGTCACCCGGGCGAGCGAGCGCGTGCTTCCTTCCTGGCAGAGGCGGCTGCAGCGGCTGATCGCCCGTCGCGCCGACAGCGTGGTTGCGGTAAGCGGACAGGCGCGGGCGCGTCTCCTCGCAGCGGGAGTGGCGAGCGAACGCGTGGCGGTGGTCCTGCAGCCCGCCGATCTCGCGAGCTGCGCCCGCCACGCGCGGGTGCGCGCGCGCGCCGAGGGTCCGCTGCGCGTCGTCAGCGTCGGGCGGCTCGTGCCCGAGAAGCGGCCCGACCTGCTGCTCGCCGCGGCGGCGCGGCTTGGCCGGGCGGTCGCTGTAACGCTCGTCGGGGAGGGACCGCTGCGCAGCGAGCTCGAGGCAAGGGCGCGGGCTCAGCGCATCGGCAACATCACCTTCGCCGGCTTCGTCGCCCCGAGCGACCTGCCGCGTTTTTTCGCTGATCACGACGTCTTCGCTTTGCCGAGCTCGTTCGAGCCGTTCGGGGCTGTTCTGCGGGAGGCAGCCGCTTGTGGGATGCCGCTTGTGGTGAGCGACGCGGTCGGCGCGGTCGGCGATATCGCGGTGCCCGGTCGCAACGCGATCGTCGTCCCTGCCGGCGATGCCGAGGCGCTGGCCCGCGTTCTCTCCGCGCTTGCCGGCGACCCGGCGCGCGTAGAAGCGCTCTCGCGCGAGTCGCTCGCCGTCACGGCCGAAAGGTCGCTCGAGCGCGACGCCGAGGAGCTCGAGGCGGCCGTAGCCCGCGCCGTGTCCGGCCGCCACGCGGGACGCGTCCACCGACATCGTTCCGCGGCTGCACGGTCCTCCGGCTAGGCGCGCCGCGAGCGAGCTCGCGCCCGCAACCGGACACGCACTGTCAGGCGAGCAGCGCCGGAACGACGCGGTCGCGAACGACCGCGGCGAAACGTGGCCACGAGAACGATTCGAGGTGGGGCCGCGCGGCTTCGGCCAACCCGGTGCGCTCTGCGTGCGAATAAGCGAGGGCGCGCTCGATCGCGGCCGCTAGCGCCGGCGGGTCGACGCTCGCAGCGAGAAGGTCCGGAGCAATCGCGGCGACGATGTCGCGTGCGGGGTAGGGGCCGCCAGCCGGCGTGGTAGCGAGCGGCACGCCGAGCGCGAGCGCCTCGAGCGGCGCGCGCCCGAAGTCCTCCCAGCGGGCGGCGTGGACGAACACGTCGGCCGTGGCCAGACGTTCGCGAAAGACGGGTTCGGACACCGCTCCCCGCACCCACACCGTCGCGGGGAGCTGCAGACGGCGCCGCTCGAGCCAGCGCGCAGCGCGGTCGCGTGTGAGGCCGAAAATCTCGAGCAGCGGAGCGGGTCGCGCGCGGCGCGCAGCGGCGAACAAGGTCCAGGCGCGC
>BEIR01000204.1 GCA_002898855.1 bacterium HR41 | reverse complement strand
GGCCGCAAACGCCCCTCCCCCACAAGCTGCGCAAACGTCATATTGAACGGCGACCGATCCGAAAACGGCCGCCAACACACCGACGGCCAAACACCCACACCAAACGAACCCCAACCAAAAGACCAGGAGTCAGGGTGTGCCTCTGTGCACACCGGTTCGCTGTCCGTGTCCGCCGTGCTGGGCGGCGTGCTCGTCCCGAGCCACCCCGCGGCACTCTCACCGCCCACGCTACCGCGGCTGCTGACGGGGGTCGCTCCGCGCCGCTCGGCCTGGTCGGACGGTGCCGACGTGGAGGAGCGCTCGCGACCGCCAGCCGGCGGCTCGCCGCGCTCGGCTGTCGACCGCTCTCCACCACGCGACGGTTCGTCGTCCGGTCCGGCGCTCGTGTCGTCGCGCGGAGGAGACGGCGGCGAACCGCCGCGCTCGCTCGCTTGCGGCACTGGCTCGCTGCGGCCCGGTTCCCCCGACGGCCTCGGCACAGCACCACCCGAGCGCGGAACTGCAACAGCGACGTCCGTCGCCCCGCGCTCCCTACGCCAGTGATCGACGCGTCGCCACCGCCACCGCTGAGAACGCCTGCCATCGAGGCGCTGCCTGCGCAGGGCTCGTGCTCTACGACCAGAAGGTGCGATGGCCTCGGCCGCCCGGCGCTCGGGACCTGTGTCTTGTAGACGCGGGCGCTTCCCCGGCGAGCTCTCTCCGGCCTTGCCGGCAGATCGGCCGTTGCGGCCGAGCTCTTCGCCGCTTTGTCGCCACGGGTGCAGCGTCAAGAGAACGAGCGCGATGAAGACCAAGCACGCGAACGCTGAATGACCCGGTGCCGCGGCACTACTGCACTTAACCAACCTGACTCGCACAACGGCAACCCCCTCGCTGTGAGTCGCTCGAGAAATCCGAGGGCGGAAATCGCCCCGGCTGCCATGCAGGCGCCGCCCCAGTCCGCTACTCGCTAGCTGACCTTCGCGTCGGCAGCGCGCCCCGACCGTAGAGGCTTGCCAGGAGACGAGTCAACCCTACGCAGCAGCCAGCACACACGCTTGGGGTGCACGAACCGTGCGCCTCGGACGCCCGAAGCGACGATCGCGCTGACGGCTAGCGCCCGCCGATCTCGCGGCTCGCAGTGCTAGTTCGCCGTGCCGAGCAAGCGCCGCAGCACGTACTGGAGGATGCCGCCGTGGCGGTAGTAGAGCCACTCGTTGGGCGTGTCGATCCGGACACGCGTCTCGAACTCGATCGGCTGGCCGCCGTCGTCGGGCGTCGCGCGCACGCGCAGCGTGCGTGCGCCCTCCTCGAGCGGTTCGAGATCGAACCGCTCGCGTCCGGTAAGTCCGAGCGACTCGACCGACTCGCCGGGCATGAATTCGAGCGGCAGGATGCCCATTCCCACAAGGTTCGAGCGGTGGATGCGCTCGAAGGACTGCGCGATCACGAAGCGCACGCCCAACAGGCGCGGGCCCTTCGCCGCCCAGTCGCGTGACGATCCCGAGCCGTACTCGCGCCCAGCGAGCACGCCGAGCGGCACGCCCTCGCGCTCGTAGGCGACCGCAGCTTCGTAGATCGTCGTCTGCTCGCCCTCGGGCAGCTTGATTGTGAAGCCCCCTTCAGTACCGGGCGCGAGCCGGTTGCGCAGCCGCACGTTGGCGAAGGTGCCGCGCACCATCACCTCGTGGTTGCCGCGCCGCGAGCCGTAGGAGTTGAAGTCGCGTGGCTCGACACCGTTTTCGATCAGATAGCGGCCGGCTGGGGAGTCGACCTTGATCGCTCCCGCCGGCGAGATGTGGTCTGTGGTCACCGAATCGCCGAGCAGGCAGAGGATCCGCGCTCCCTCGATCGGCTCGAAACCGGACGGAGCGTCGGGCTCCATCGCGTCGAAGAAGGGAGCTTGCTTGACGTACGTCGAGTCGGGATCCCAGGCGTAGCGGGCACCGCGCGGTATCGGCAGCGCGCGCCACGCCTCGTCGCCCTCGAACACCGCGGAGTACTCGCGGCGGTACATATCGGACTCGATCGCGCGCTCGATCTCGGCCTGGATCTCGTGCTGCGTCGGCCAGATGTCGCGCAGATAGACGGGCTCGCCGTCGTGGCCGGTGCCGAGCGGCTCCGCGTGGAGGTCGAGGTCCATACGCCCCGCGATCGCGTAGGCCACGCACAGCGGCGGCGACGCCAGGTAGTTCATGCGCACGTCGGGGTGGATGCGCCCCTCGAAGTTGCGGTTGCCCGACAGCACCGAGCAGACGACCAGATCGTGCTCCTGGATCGCCCGCGAGATCGGCTCGGGCAGCGGGCCGGAGTTTCCAATGCAGGTCGTGCAGCCGTAGCCGACGAGAGCGAAGCCGAGCTGCTCGAGGTACGGCGCAAGGCCGGCGCGCTCGAGATAGTCGGTGACCACCTTCGAGCCCGGCGCAAGCGACGTCTTAACCCACGGCTTGCGGGTGAGGCCACGCTCAACGGCTTTCTTTGCGACGAGACCGGCGCCGATCATCACCGACGGGTTCGAGGTGTTCGTGCAGCTCGTGATCGCCGAGATCACGATCGCCCCGTGGTCGAGCTCGAACGACGTGCCGTCGTCGAGCTCCACACGGACGGGGCGCGACGGTCTCTCGCCGACGACGACCGCGTGCTGGTGAGCGGGCGTCGCGTCGGGCGCGCCTCCACGCGCCGCGTCGTGCGCCGGCGGGTCGCTCGCCGGGAAGGTTCCTGTGACCGCGGGATCCACCGGCGGGCCGTCGCCGTCGTCGACCAGCTCCCTCAGCTCGGCGACGAAGTCGCGCGCCACGTCGCTTAGAGCGATGCGGTCTTGCGGGCGCCGCGGCCCCGCCAGCGACGGCTCGACGTCGCCCAGATCGAGCTCGAGCACGTCGGAGTAGACGGCCTCCTCGGCTTCCTCGTCGTGGAACAGCCCCTGCTCCCGACAGTACGCCTCGACGAGCTCGATCAGCTCGCGCGGGCGGCCAGTGAACTCGAGGTAGCGCAGCGTCTCGCGGTCGACCGGGAAGATGCCGCACGTCGCCCCGTACTCGGGCGCCATGTTGCCGATCGTCGCGCGGTCGGCGAGCGGCAGGTTGCGAAGGCCCTCGCCGAAGAACTCGACGAACTTCCCGACGACCCCCTTCTCGCGCAGCATCTGCGTGACGGTCAAGACGAGGTCGGTGGCGGTTGCGCCCTCGGGCAGGCGCCCGGTGAGGCGGAAGCCAACCACCTGCGGCAAGAGCATCGAGATCGGTTGACCGAGCATCGCCGCCTCGGCTTCGATGCCACCAACGCCCCAGCCGAGCACGCCGAGGCCGTTGATCATCGTCGTGTGCGAGTCGGTGCCAACCAGCGTGTCGGGGAACGCACGCCCGTCGCGCTCCTGCACCACCGTCGCCAAATACTCCAGGTTCACCTGGTGGCAGATACCGGTGTTGGGGGGAACGACGCGGAAGTTGTCGAACGCCTCTTGCCCCCACCG
>BEIR01000203.1 GCA_002898855.1 bacterium HR41 | reverse complement strand
AGACGGTAGTTGAAGCCGAGCCGGACGTGGTCGAGCCAATCCATGTCGGGCGCCCGACCCTGGTTGCGCTCGGAATCGACCCGCGCCTTCGTGGCGGCGTCGGGACAAACCAGCGCACCGCCCTCGCCGGTGGTGATCTGCTTGTTCGGGTAGAAGCCGAACGCCGCGAGGTTGCCGCGCGCGCCGACCCGAACGCCGTCCTCGTGGATAGCGCCGAGCGCCTCGCAGGCGTCCTCGACGATCCACAGGCCGTGCGTCCGGGCGAGATCCTCGAGACGCCGCATGTCGGCGGGGTAGCCGAAGATGTGCACCGGCAAAAGGCCGGTCGTGCGCGGGCCGACGGCGGCGCGTGCGGCGTCCGGATCGATGTTGAACGTCACCGGATCGATGTCGCAGAAAACCGGCTTGGCGCCCTCGTAGAGGATGCAGTTCGCCGAGGCGACGAAGCTGAACGGTGTCGTCACTACCTCGTCGCCGGGCGCGATCCCCGCTGCCCGCACCGCGAGATGGAGCGCAGCCGTTCCGCTCGACACCGCCGAGACGTGCTCGACGCCGAGCTTCTGCGCCAGCGCGCGCTCGAACTCACCGAGCATCGGCCCGAGCGCCAGGCGCCCGGAGCGCAGCGCTGCGAGCACCATCGCCAACTCGCGCTCGCCGATGTCGGGCCGCGCGAGCGCGATCGTGTCGCCGGCATGCGGTCGTGCGCTCGACTGCTGCACAGCGCCGGCCAGCCTACCGGCGCGCGTCGGCCACCGCTCGGGCGCGTGTGTGCTCGCGCCGGCTCGGCAGCATGCCCGCCTCGAGCGAGTCGACGAGAGCTTCCCAGCTCGCCTCGATGATGTTCTCGGACACACCGATCGCGCCCCAGGTGTCGACGCCGTCGCTTGCGTCGATCAGGACGCGCGTCACCGCACCGGTGCCCTTCGTCTCGTCGAGGATGCGGACCTTGAAGTTGACGAGCTCGATGTCGCGCAGGTGCGGGTAGCGCTCGCCGATCGCCGCGCGCAGCGCGCGGTCGAGGGCGTTCACGGGCCCGTTGCCCTCGGCCGTGCGCACGTAGCGCTCGCCGTCCACCCAGAGCTTGATCGTCGCCTCCGTTTCGACCCGACCGTCGGCGCGCTTCTCGCTGATCACGCGCCACGACTCGAGCCGGAAAAGAGGCTCGTAGCGACCGGTCTCCTTGAGGATCAAGAGGTCGAGCGAGCCGTCGGCCGCCTCGAAGTGGTAGCCGCGGTGCTCGAGCTCCTTGACGCGAGCGATCACGCGCGCCGCCGCGTCCTCGTCGATCTCGATGCCGCTCTCGTCGGCGCGCGCCTTGATCGTGCCCTTGCCAGCCAGCTCGGAAACGAGCAGCCGCCGGTCGGCACCGACGAGCGCGGGATCGATGTGCTCGAACGTGCGGGCGTCGCGGCTGACCCCGGCAATGTGCATACCGCCCTTGTGCGCGAACGCGTTCTTGCCGACGTACGGCTGGTTGGGGTTGGGAGTGACGTTGCAGATCTCGTCGATCAGGTGCGCGATCTCGGTGAGGCGCGCCAGCTTGTCGGCCTCGACGCACGCGAACCCCATCTTCAGCTGCAGGTTGGGGATGATCGTCGTGAGGTTGGCGTTGCCGCAGCGCTCGCCATAGCCGTTGATCGTTCCCTGCACGAGGCGCGCTCCCGCCTCGACCGCAACCAACGAGTTGGCGACACCGCAGCCGGCGTCGTCGTGAGTGTGGATGCCGACCGTGACGTGCTCGCCGAGCTCGGCGACGACGCGCGCCGTCGCCGCGGCCACAGCGGGCGGTAGCGTCGCACCGTTCGTGTCGCAGAGCGTCACGCACTCCGCGCCCGCCTCGACGGCGGCGCGCAGACAACGCAGGGCGTAGTCGGAGTCATCGCCCCAAGCGTCGAAGAAGTGCTCGGCGTCGTAGATCACGCGCTTGCCCTGCTCGACCAGGAACGCCACCGACTCGCTGATCATGCGCAGGTTCTCGTGCGGATCGACCTGCGTGACCTTTTCGAGGTGCAGCTTCCAGGTTTTGCCGACCAGCGTGCAGACGGGCGCGAAGCACTCGGCGAGCAGCCGCAGCGCAGGGTCGTCGCTAGCGCGGGTGTCACGACGCCTGGTCATCCCAAAGGCCGCGATCTCGGCGTGCTCGAAGCGCTCGTCGGCGAGGAGCGCGAACAGCTCCTCCTCTTTCGGATTGGAGGCCGGGAAACCGGCTTCGATGAGGTCGACACCGAGGCGGTCGAGGGCGTGAGCGACGCGCACCTTCTCCTCCGCCGATAGCGACATGCCCTCTCCCTGCATGCCGTCGCGGAGGGTGGTGTCGTAGACGATTACACGTTTCTCTGCTGCTGGTTGTGACATCGATCGTGAGCCTTCTGTCGGTCGGGATCTGGAGCGGACGGGAGCGGGAACGGAGGGACGGCGCGCGGACGCCGCCACGCGCCGTCTAGGTAATTCGCCGCTGCCGAACGCTGTGACTCACGCTGTCGTGGATGTTATCGGCACAGGATCGAGCCACCTTTCGTAGCGCGGGTCGCGGCCGTGCAAGGCGTCGTCGAAGACGCGTTGCAGCTCGCGCGTGATCGGTCCCGGCGGCCCGATCTCGACTTCGTCGATCGACCGCACCGGTGTCAGCTCGGCAGCCGTGCCGGTAAGGAACACCTCGTCCGCCAAAAGCAGCTCGGCGCGGGCGATGTCGCGCTCGACCAGCTCGTAACCGAGGTCGCGCGCGATGTCGATCACCGAGGCGCGGTTGATCCCCTCGAGGATGCTGGCAGTGCGCGGCGGCGTGGCGATCACGCCGTCGCGGACGATGAAGACGTTCTCGCCGGTGCCCTCGCACACCATCCCGCGGTGGTCGAGGAGGATCGCTTCGTCGTAGCCGGCTTTCAGCGACTCGATCTTCGCGAGCACCGAGTTGAGGTACTGGCCGGTCGCCTTGGCGTGCGGGATCAGAGATTCGGGCGAGATCCGCCGCCAGCTCGAGATCTTCGCACGCACCCCGTTGCGCTTGCCGTCCTCGCCGAGGTAGGCGCCCCACTCCCACACGGCGATCGCCACCTCGACCGGGTTGTCGAGCGGATTGAGCCCCATTGGACCGAAGCCGCGCCAGGCGATCGGCCGGATGTAGCAGGAGCGCAAGCCGTTGCGGGCAATCAGCTCGTGCGTCGCGGCGCGGAGTTCTTCGATCGAGTACGGCAGCTCCATGTAGTAGAAGCGCGCCGAGCGGGCGAGCCGCTCGAGATGCTCGCGGTGGCGAAAAACGGCCGGGCCGCGCGGCGTCTCGTAGGCGCGAATCCCCTCGAAGACGGCGGTGCCGTAGTGGAGTGCGTGCGTGAGTACGTGGACCTTCGCGTCCTCCCACGGCACGAACTCGCCGTTAAGCCAGATCAGCTCGGCACTCTTCACTCGCGCTGCCTCTCCTTGACGTGGCTAAAGGTGCGCGAGGACGGCCTGCGTGGCCTCC
>BEIR01000202.1 GCA_002898855.1 bacterium HR41 | reverse complement strand
TGCGTGCCGCCGAGCACGGCCGCAAGCGCCTCGATCGTCGTGCGCACGATGTTGTTGAGCGGCTGCTGGGCGGTCAACGAACAGCCCGCCGTCTGGGTGTGGAAGCGCATCAGAAGCGAGCGCTCGTCGCGGGCACCGTAGGTGTCGCGCAGCTCCCGCGCCCAGATTCGCCGAGCGGCGCGGAACTTGGCGATCTCCTCGAAAAAGTCGATGTGAGCGTTGAAGAAGAACGAGAAGCGGGGCGCGAAGGAGTCGATGTCGAGGCCGCGCTCGAGCGCGTACTCGACGTAGGTGAAGCCGTCCTTGAGCGTGAAGGCGAGCTCCTGCTGAGCGGTCGATCCCGCCTCGCGGATGTGGTAGCCGGACACCGAGATCGGGTGCCAGAGCGGCATCTCGCGCGCGCAGAACTCGACCATGTCGGTCACGAGCCGCATCGCCGGCTCGATCGGGAAACACCACTCCTTCTGCGCGATGTACTCCTTGAGGATGTCGGTCTGGATCGTGCCGCGCAGCTTGTCGGGCGGCACGCCTTGCCGCTCGGCAGCGACCACTAAGAACGCGAGCATCACCGCTGCCGGCGCGTTGATCGTCATCGACACTGAAACCTGGTCGAGCGGGATGCCGCGGAAGAGCCGCTCCATGTCGACGACCGAGTCGATCGCCACACCTTCGCGCCCGACCTCGCCCTCCGAGCGCGGGTGGTCGGAGTCGTGGCCCATCAAGCTCGGCATGTCGAACGCGGTCGAGAGACCGGTCTGCCCCTGCTCAAGCAGGTACAGGAAGCGCTCGTTCGTCTCCTCGGCGGTGCCGAAGCCGGCGAACTGGCGCATCGTCCAGAGGCGCCCGCGGTACATCGACGGGTAGACGCCGCGCGTGTAGGGGAACTCGCCCGGGTAGCCGATCTCCGAGAACGGGGGCAGGTCCTCGGGGCCGTAGAGGGGTTTGATCGGCTCGCCGGAGATCGTGGTGAACAGCGCTTCGCGTTCGCGGGCGCGGCTATAGCGCTCGCGCAACCAGCGCTCTGTCCCGCCGTGTGCGGGCTCCTCCACCCCCATCGTTGCGTAAAGAGTACGGCACCGTCGGGGGCCAACGCACCCCCGCGGTGGCTCGGGGACACCGGAAGCGAGTCAAGCACGCGCGCGCTTGTGCCGACAGTTACTTCGAAGGGCAGCTAAGGGAAGCAGCTACCCGCCCGCTCGGACACCGCACCTGCATCCGCTCGGAGGGCAGAACCGGCGTTGATCGGAGGGTCAACAACCGCCGCGTCGGATCACGGCGAGAACACGAGCCTGAGTCTCGCCGACCAGCTGCGTCGCGAGCGGCTACTCGATATCGAAGAGCGGATCAGCCGCTACCGGCGGATGACGTTCGCCGTCCTTGCGCTTTCGCTGCTCCTCGCAACCCCCGAGCTGGGAGCGTGGTGGCTGTTCCCGTTCTTCGCAACAGTGGTCGCGTTCCCGGTCTGCGAACGCTTGATGCGGCGAGCGGCGAACCCCTTCCCCTGGGCCGCGGCGGGCTGGGCCGTGAGCCCGCTCGCGATCTCCGTCGCCGTCGCCCTCACGGGCGGACCCGAGAGTCCCGGCGTCCCCTGGTTGGCTCTCCCGGCGATCACGCTCGCCGCACGTTTCGAGCGCCAGGGCGTGTTGATCGGCAGCGCCTACATCTACGCGCTGCTGTTCGCGAGCACCGTCGCGATCGATCCTGCCGCCGTCGCCGAGCGGCCATCGCGGGTGATCTTCCCGATGGCACTGGTGTTGGGTGCGATCCTGCTCTCGACCGCGACCGTCGAATCCGACCGCAAACACCGGCGCGAGGCGCTCGTCGACCCCCTCACCGGGCTGCTCAACCGGGCCGCCCTCAGACTGCGGCTCGACCAGCTGTTGCGTGATCCCGCGCAGGCGCAGGCGCCGCGAGCGCTCGCGTTCGCGATCGGCGACATTGACCGGTTCAAAGAGATCAACGACACCTACGGTCACCTCGTCGGCGACGAGGTGTTGCGCACGGTCGCGCGCGCGATGCGCAAGTCGCTGCGCGGCGGCGACCAGCTGTTCCGCATCGGCGGCGAAGAGTTCGTGGCTCTTTTGCCACTCGCCGACAGGGAGCGCGCGGTGGCGGTGTGCGAGCGGTTGCGACAGGCCGTCGCCGCAGCTCGCGCGCCGTCGGGTTTGACGGTGACGATCAGCTTCGGCGTGACGATCGCGCGCGGCGCCGACGTCACGCTCGAGCAGCTTGTCGCCGAAGCCGACGAAGCCCTCTACCGGGCCAAGCGCGCCGGCCGCGATCGTGTCGAGCTAGCCGCCAGGCAGCGCGATGATCCGGCGCTTGCTGCGCAAGCGCCGCATTGAGTCCATCCGCGCTGCCGTTCGGCGAGCGCGCTCAGCGTCCAGCGAGTGTGCTCAAGGTGAGAGCGGACGTCCAAGCGAAGTCGCGAGCCCCGAGACCGCGTCCCGAACCGGGCACGAAGTACTCGCGGATCCCGCCGTCGCGCACGCACTCGACGAGGCGCAACCGCAGAAGCTCGGCTTCCCTGCGAAAACCGTGCTCGGACAGCGCGAATGCGCACAGCCACGTCACGTTCACCCACACGGGGCCGCGCCAGTAGCGACGCGGCTCGTTGCGCGGGTCGTCGCGAGCGAGCGAACGAACGCCGACCGGACTGGCAAGCGCTCCGGTAGTCACCAGCTTGGCGACTGCCGCGACCGCCCTGTCGGATAGGTCTGGCGCTACCGCCGCGAGCGCGCTCGCACACGACAGTGCGTCGGTCTCTTCCTCGGTCACGAGATCGATCGCGCGCAACAGGCCGTCGCTACCAAGCCGTGCCCGTAGCGCAGCACCGACACGTTCGCCACGCTCTGCTTCGGCTTCGGCCAGCCGGGTTTCGCCGAGTTCGGAACACAGCCAGGCGAGGTCCGCGGCGGCGCGCGCGAGGATCGCACTGAAAGCGGGGTCGAGAACGCGAAAGGGGCCGCTCGCAGCGAGCTCGCGCTGCGGCCAGCCGCGGCGCGTCCCCTCGCGAACGAGCGTCATGAAGCGCCGGTAGTGGTCGTCGCTCGGCCGTTCGGCAGCGTCGACGTAGCGCCGATCCGGACGCGGCACCACGCGCACCGCGGGACGTATGCGCGCGAGCGGTGCGTCCCATTCGACGGCGTTGTCGCGCCCCGACTCCCAAGGATGGATCAGGACCGGCTCGCCGAGCCCACAGGGGTCGCGCGCGCCAAGCAGAAACGCGTGCCAGCGACTGAGCGGCGCGAGCAGACGCCGTGCAGCGAGCTCGTCGCCGGTGGATTCGAAAAGCATCCGCGCGGCGGTGGCGGCTACCGGCGGCTGGGTTATCGCCGTGCGTAAGCGACCGTCACAGCCGCGCAGCCACCCCCACCAGCCCGGCGATGGCGAGTAGCGCGAGCGGACGAGAGCCGGCAGAAAACGTGCGAGGCTCGGGATGCGGTGAAGGAGTGGAGCCAGACGTTCCAGCGGACGGGGGGA
>BEIR01000201.1 GCA_002898855.1 bacterium HR41 | reverse complement strand
TCACCGCCGCTGCGGCAGCGCAGCGCGCAACCGCCGGCACCCACACTACGCACTTCGCTGGCTCGCCCAGCCGCCTTACGCACCCCGCCGGCTCGTCGACTCTTCCGCACGCGCGGGCCTACGGACTCTGGACCCCGGGGCGTAGCGACACCTGTCCCAAATCGCTCCACGACCGCTACGCGGTGCGCGGGCCCGACGGCAAGCTCTATCCCACCTGGCACCCGCCGCGCGTGCGCCTGCGCGACGGGCGCACTTGCACGTTCGGCCATGAGCACGGGCGCGACCCGCGCGGGTCGCACCTCTACCGCTGGCTTGCACGCGAGCTGTCGCGGCTCGGTGCGCCTGGCGGCCGGCGCGGCATCCCGTTCGGTGTCGCCAACGAGGCACTCGACCGCTTCGCTCAGCACACACAGGGCGCGCCCCACCGCCACGAAGACCATGTCGGCCACAAGATCGAATGGCAGAACGACGTGCCGCTCGAGGCATCGATACCCGGAGGGCGGCGCAAGCGCACCGGCGTGCGCTGCGACTTTCTCGCCAAGATCCACCAGGGCACCCACTCGGCCGACGCCTTCGGCAACAATCTCCACGAGCTCGTCTACGCCGCCCGCTGTAGCGACGGCACCGCGATTGCCGCCACTGTGCTGTCGGCGTTCGGGCGCGCCAACGAGTTGATCCGCTCCTGCGACGGACGCACCGTGATCGCGGCTGGCACGAGCTTCGCGTACCCCGCCTCGAATGGCGCGCGCCTGATCCCCGACGACGTCTGTGTGCGCCGTCACCTGCTGGTACCGGCCGGCGCGTTCTCCGACTTCTCGCGCGGCCTCTACGAAGACTGGCTGTCGGCCAACTATCTGCGCACCCGCAGCGGACGGCTGCTCGCCTACTTCGATCCCCACTTCGCGGTGTTCAACCCAGCCCGCTACGCCGACACGGCTGGCGGCACGAGGCCTCCCGCGCTCGCGAGGACGATCGACGTCTGCTGGTTCGCAGCGCTCGGGCAGCTGCGTGCCCGGGGTGGCGCTTGCGACGAGGCCACCGACTACGGCCGGCGCGCCACGCCTCTCCCCTACGACAGCACGCGCTCGCCGTTCGACGGCGCCCACCGCGAGACTTACTTCAACCAAACGCTTGTCGACAACGCCGGCGGTCCGCGCCACTGGTGGACCGACCCGTTCGGCGGAAACGCCAGCCGCCGCCGCTTCCCCGGCGCCATCCGCCAGTACCTGGCGCCGCGCTCGAACCGCCGGTGGCCGACGCTCGAGTCGCAAGCCTTCGGCGCAAGCCGCCCCTACGGCGGCCGCGGCGTGCACGCACCGAACTAGGGGCGCGCAACCGAACAGCCGGGGCGTCGAACTAGAGGCGTAACCGACCATCGGAGGCACCGAACGGAGAGGCGGGTGCGCTCCCCGCGCCGCCGAAGGTGATGCGAAGATCGAAGCATGCGCATGACCGTACGACGCGACGACAGTCGCTCTCTGTGCGACCTGATCGATTGCGGCGCGGGCGTCGATGCGTTGCGTTGACGCCAACGCCGCGTCCCGGTCGGTGGGGAGCGGACGTGTGTGCGTCGTCGCAACCCCGCAGCGGCGGTGACTGTCCTAGTCGGCAGAGTTCTGCACGAAGGGCGAGTCGCAGATGGTTGGCTGCGAATCGAAGCTGGATTGGTCGTCGAGCTCGGCTGGGGTGAGCCACCCGAGCCGCGCGCGGCGCGCTACATAAGTGGCACCATCAGCCGCGGGCTCGTCGACCTGCAGGTGAACGGGGCGGGTGGCGAGTCGGTCACCGACGGTGTCGACGCGCTCGTGCGCATCGGCGAGCGTCTGCTCGCACGCGGCGTGACGAGCTTCCTGCCGACGGTGATCACCACCAGCGACGACGAGGCGCGCGCGGCTGTCGCCGCGATCGCCGAGCTCGCACGCGACCCGAGCTCGCCCGTCGCTGGCGCGCACCTCGAAGGTCCCTTCCTCAATCCCGAGCGGCGCGGCGTCCACTGCGCCGAGTTGCTACGCGAACCCGCCGACGGCGTTCCCCCCTACTACGAGAACGACTGCTTGCGGCTCGTGACGCTCGCCCCGGAGCTGCCCGGCGCGCTCGAGCTCTGCCGCAACTTGGCTCGCCGCGGAGTGCGCGTGTCGATCGGCCACACGGCGGCTTCTCCCGCTGTGTGCGCACAGGCGCAGGAGGCTGGCGCGGGGATGGCGACGCATCTCTTCAACTCCATGCCCCCGCTCCACCACCGCAACCCCGGTGTCGTCGGTTGGGCGCTCGCCGCGGGGCGTGTCGCGCTCGGACTGATCGCAGACGGGCACCACGTGCACCCGACCGTGCTCAGACTCGTACACAGCGTCGCCGGAGAACGCGTCGTGCTGACGAGCGACGCGAGCGTCGCGGCCCTCGCCCCGCCCGGCTCCTACACCCAGGCCGGGGTGCAGATCGAACACACCTCCGACGGCCGCGTCGTCAGTGCGCAAGGGTCGCTGGCAGGGAGCGGCGCCACCCTCGACGAGCTCGTCCGTACGTGGCGCGACGCCACCGGCGCGACGCTCGCCGAAGCGCTCTGTGCCGCTTCGACGGCGCCGGCGCGCCTTGTCGGGCTCACAGCCGATCTCGCACCCGGCGCGCCAGCCGACCTCGTCGTGGTCGACGACGGCGGCCAGGTTCTCGCCGTGATGAAAAACGGCCGCTGGGTGAGGGAACCGGACGGCTGCTCCTGAGCCCTGCTCCGGGGAGGGCTCGCACGCGAGCAGCGCGCCCTCGCTTGGCCTAGCTGTTTCCGTGCGTGCCTAGCCGCCTCCGTTGTGCCTAGCCGACTACCCGCATCCCCAGCGCTCTCTAAGCGCGCTCCCAGCTTGCCTTGAGGATCGCTGGGTTGGATCGGCACCACGATGTTTTACGTCCGCTACGCACTCGCCGAACTCAGGCGCCGCAAGGCGCGAACCCTCCTGACAGCGCTCGTGCTTGCGACTGGTGTCGGGCTCGTAGTGGCCGTCACGGCGCTCTCACGGGGTCTCGACGAAGCCCAAGAGCGAGTTCTCGAGCCGCTCACCGGGGTCGGCACCGACATCACCGTCACGCGACCGCTGCGCCTCGACAGCTCCAGCGGTGGAAGCGGCGGCCCGTCACAGCTCTCGGAGGTTGAGCAGCGACGCCTGGAAGCCGAGAACGGCGACCAGCGCCTCGGTTTGACCGGCCTCGGCCAGCCCGGCGAGCGCTTCCGCCGCGACCGCTTCCTCTCGGCCCAGCTGAGCTACCCCGAGAACACAGCCCAAGCAGTCGCGGCGATCGCCGGCGTGCAAGCGGTAGCGCGCGAGCTGACGCTCAATGTCATGCGCGTCTCGGGAACCGTGCCGACCGCGAGCGAGCAAGGCGGCGGCGTGATCAGGCGCGGCTTCGGAGCCGGCGCTGGCGGCGGACCGCCGCGCACGATCGCGTTCACCGGGTTCACCGTCACCGGACTCGACACCGCTAACCCCGCTCTCGGCCTGGTCACACCCTCG
>BEIR01000200.1 GCA_002898855.1 bacterium HR41 | reverse complement strand
ACCCATCCCCGACCCGGCGCTGCTCTCCCTCGTGCGCAGACGTTTCGCTCGTCTCGGCGCCCTTCCGCGCGGCGGCCACGAGCTGGCGGTGCAGACGGACGTCATCTGTGAGCTCGGGGTGGAAGGCGATCGCCACGGTCGCTCCCTGGCGCACCGCAACAGGGTGGCCCTTGACACTCGCCAGCACCTCGACGCCGGTGCCGACCTCCTCGACCCACGGGGCGCGGATGAACACCGCGCGCAGGGGGCCCCCCGCTAGCCCGCGCACAGGCAGCTCGCACTCGAAGGACGCCACCTGGCGGCCGAAAGCGTTGCGCCGGCAGCGGATGTCGAGGACGCCGAGGTGGTCGCGGTCGAGCACGATCATCCCCGCGCAGGTTGCAAGGCAAGGCAGTCCAGCGGCGAGCAGTTCGCGCAACGGATCGGCTAGCCGCTCGCGCTCGATGCCCATCGTGATCGTGGTCGACTCGCCCCCCGGCAGCACCAGCGCGTCGACACCCTCGAGGTCGCGCGAGGTGCGGACACGCCGCGTGTCCGCGCCGGCGCGCTCGAGCATCCGCTGGTGGGCCTCGAAGTCGCCTTGGATCGCCAGTACGCCGACGAGCGGCCGCCGCTCCGAAGCAGCCTCCCCCACTACCACCCGCGCTGCTGGAGCAGGTTGCCGGAAGCCGCCAGCTCGCCGATCTCGATCCCCGTCATCGCCTCGCCGAGACCGCGCGACGCACCGGCGATCCGCTCGGGGTCGTCGTAGTGAGTGGTGGCCTCAACGATCGCCCGCGCCCGCCGCTCGGGATCCTCGGACTTGAAGATGCCCGAACCGACGAAAACGCCTTCCGCACCCAGTTGCATCATCAGCGCCGCGTCCGCGGGGGTGGCGATGCCGCCGGCGCTGAACAGCACCACAGGGAGACGACCGTGCTGCGCCACCCAGCGAACGAGCTCAAGCGGCGCGCCGAGCGCTTTCGCTGCCGCCGGCAGTTCGGCCTCGTCGAGCGTCGTCAGGCGGCGGATCTCGCTCGTGATCATGCGCATGTGGCGCACGGCCTCGACGACGTTGCCGGTGCCAGCCTCGCCCTTCGAGCGGATCATCGCCGCACCTTCGGCGATCCTCCGCAGCGCCTCGCCGAGGTTCGTCGCCCCACACACGAAAGGAACCTTGAACTGCCACTTGTCGATGTGGTGCTGCTCGTCGGCCGGGGTCAGTACCTCGGACTCGTCGATGTAGTCGACCTCAAGCGCCTCGAGAACCTGCGCCTCGACGAAGTGACCGATCCGCACCTTGGCCATCACCGGGATCGTCACCGCTTCCTTGATCTCCTCGATCTTGGTGGGATCGGCCATACGCGCGACGCCACCGGCGGCGCGGATGTCGGCGGGCACGCGCTCGAGCGCCATCACGGCGCAGGCTCCAGCGGCCTCGGCGATTCGCGCCTGCTCGGCGGTGACCACGTCCATGATCACCCCGCCTTTGAGCATTTCGGCGAGACCCGTCTTGACGCGCAGCGTGCCGGTCTCCATCGTCCGGCAGGATACTTCGCGCACGCGGTGGGCCGCCCGGCCCCGTCACCCGGCGGGCACGAGCGACTTATTTGAGCTTGAACGCTTTGATGCGGTCGGCGTAAGCAGACTCATCGAGGGCGTACACGCCGTACGCGAGCGCCTGCACAAGCGAAAGCAGCGCCACGTGCGAGCGCACGTAGGCCGGGCTATCGGAGGAGTAGAAGAGGGCTTCGTCAGCGACTCGTGCCGCCTCCGAGAGCGTCGAGTCGCAGATCGCGATCGTGCCGGCGCCGCGGTTGCGGGCGAGCTTGAGCGCCCGCACGACCAGCGCGTGCGGGCGGCCAGCGCTGAAGCCGATCAGCAAGCTGCGCCTGTCGACGCGCGCCAGGCGCGCGAGCCCCTCCTGGCTCGGGCTCGCCACCACGTCGGCACGGAGATCGAGCAGCATCAGTAGATGGCGCAGGTAGCTGGCGAAAAACGCCATCTGGTCGGTGCCACAGAGGACGATGCGGTCGGCGCGCGAGATCATGTCGACGCACCGCGCCACCGCGCCGCGATCGACCCGACGCGCGGTCGCTTCCAGGTTGCGGTGGTCGGCCTGGAGCGCGGCCTCGAACTCGGTCTGGTCGATCGGAAAGAGTGGCGGTGCGGCTAGACCCGCGAGCTCCTCGCTCTCGCGCCGGCTGCGGTACTCCTCGCGCGCGGCGTGCTGCAACTCGGGGAAGCCCTCGAAACCGAGCGCCTGGGCGAAGCGAACGACGGTCGAGCTGGAGGTGTTGGCGCGCCGCGCCAGCTGCTCGGCGGTGTGGAAGGCGGCTTCCTCGAGGTGGTCGATGATGTAGCGACCGACGTCCTTCTTGGAAGGCGAAAGCTCGTCGAACCTTTGCCTGATCTCCTCGGAGAGGGTTAGCGCTGCCGTGCGAGTCACGGCGCACTGTTTCGTGCGCGAGCAGCGACTTCCTGCCGGGCCCGGGTCGGCGCGCGCCCTCGGCGAGGGTCGCGGAGACGCCGCGCGTGCGCGACGGTCGAGCGCTAGCGGCGCATGTCGAGCCAAGGCGGGCTACCGCGCGCGCACAGCTCGTCGAGCTCGTTGCGGTCCTTGTAGGTGTCAAGGCACGCCCAAAACCCCTCGTGGCGGGAGGCGTGGAGCTGGCCGGCGGCAGCGAGACGCGGGAGGACGTCGCGCTCGAGCACCGCGTCCGCTGCGAATAGCTCGAGCGCGTCGCTCTCGAAGACCATGAAACCGCCGTTGACGTAGCTGGGCGAGCGCGGCTTTTCCTCGAAGCCGCGCACGCGGCCGTGCTCGTCGAGGTCGAGCACCCCGAACTGCAGTCGCGGGCGCACGGCGGTGACGGTCGCGAGTACGCCCGCACGCTCGTGCTCGACGAGCGTGCGGGCGAGGTCGATGTCGGCGACCCCGTCGGCGTAGGTGAGGCAGAAACCACGATCGGCGACGAGCTCCCGCGCCGCCCAGACGCGCCCACCGGTGGGAGTGTCGTCGTCGGAGCGGTGACAGCGCACGCTGACGCCCTCCGGCCAGCTCTCGCCGCGCGCGTAGCGCTCGACGAGATCACCCAGGAAGCCGGTGAGGAGAAGGAACTCGCGGAACCCCTGGCAGGCGTAAATCTGCACCACATGCCAGACGATCGGCTTGCCGCCGACCTCGACGAGCGCCTTGGGGGTCGCCGGGCCGCTGCCGTTGAGCCTCGTTCCGCGCCCCCCACAGAGGATCGCGACCGGTCGCTTTTGCCGCTCCGCTGTCACGGCGGCGCATTATCGGCGTCGCCGCAACGGGGCCACGGCCCGAGAGCGAGCAGGCACGGCCGCAGTCGCGAGGACGGACACAGCTGCACGCCCTCTGCGCGCGAGACCGACTGCTCGGGCAGTCAGGCCGGGGTGGCAGCCAGAGACGCGCTGCCTGCGACCGGACGCCGGTCGGCGCGCTGCGCGGCGTTTGCGCTGCGCGCGACCAGCTCGACCGTGCGCCGCAGGCGCTCGCGGAAACGATGTT
>BEIR01000199.1 GCA_002898855.1 bacterium HR41 | reverse complement strand
TGCGGCTGGCACGCGCAGAGGCGCTGCTGCCACGGCCGCTCGCCGAAAACGCGCTCGAGGTCGCATGCGCCCTCGAGATCCTGCACTGGCGCGGTGCGAGCGATGCCGGACGCGTTTGACCAGGGAAGGTGCGCGACGAGCGGCGCCCGCGCGCGACGTCGTGCCCACGACACTGGCCGCGGAACCGGTAGCGGCAGGGCGGACGGGCGGCGCGGACTCGGCTTGCCGCGCGGCCACGCCTTGCCGCCATCGCTCCCAGGTTTTTCCAAGCAAGCCGCGCCATCCTCGAGCTGTGGCTGAGCGGCAACCACTGCGCGTACTCGTCGTCGACGACGAGCCGAACATCGCCGACGTAGTGGCGATGGCACTGCGCTACTCGGGTTTCGACGTCGAAACCGCTGGCGACGGCACGACCGCCCTTCGCCTGGTGCGCGAGTTCGACCCGCACCTTTTGGTGCTGGACGTGATGCTGCCCGATATCGACGGCTTCGCGCTCGCCGAAAGACTCGGCGCCGAGCGCTCGCGCCGACCGATCGTGTTCCTGACCGCGCGCGACACCACCGCCGACAAGGTGCGTGGACTCACGATCGGCGGCGACGACTACGTCACCAAACCCTTCTCGATCGAAGAACTGATCGCCCGCGTTCGCGCCGTGTTGCGCCGGTCGGGGCAGGGCGAGAGCACGGGCGGTCGCCTCGTCTTCGAGGATCTGGAACTGGACGAGGACGCGCACGAGGTGCGCCGGGGCGGCGAACTCGTCGAGCTCACGCCCACCGAGTACCGCTTGCTTCGTTATCTGCTGCTCAATCCCAACCGCGTGCTCACGCGCGCTCAGATCCTCGAGCACGTCTGGCGCTACGACTTCGGCGGCGACGCACGCGTGCTCGAGACCTACATCAGCTACCTGCGCAAAAAGCTGCACGCCCTCGGCCCACCGCTGATCCACACCGTGCGGGGTGTCGGCTATGCGCTGCGCCCCCCGCGCCGTTAATGCACTCGCTGCAGGCACGCCTGGTCGCCACTGTGATCGCGCTCGCGGGCGTGGCGCTGGTCGTGGCTGGCGCGCTGACCTATGTCGAGCAGCGTGATTTCCAGTACCGGCGCATCGACGAGCAGCTGCGCTTGGCCCTTGTCCCCCTCGCCCGTGACCTGGGAATCGTCACCCATCGCAGGCTCCCTCCCCGAGCGGACGACGACGATCACCAGCACGAACGCTTCGAGCTCGGAACCCCGCCCCCCGCCATCGGACCGTCGCTGCCAGCCGGCACGTACGGCGAAGTAAGAACGCGAAACGGCGACCGGGTTCTCGCCCGCACGATCTTCAACCCCTTCGCTAACGGCGACAGCGGCCCCTACCCCAAGCTCCCGAAACCGCCGCCAACACCGCGCTCCACGGCCACGATCGAGACGTCGAGCGGACGCTACCGCGTCGCGAGCGTGCGCTTGCCGAGCGGCAACTTGCTCGTCGCGGCTGTGCCCACACGCGAAGCGGACGACGCGCTCCGCCGGCTGCTCGTCGCCCAGGGCGTCGTGACGGCGATCGTGCTCTTCGGGCTCGGCGCGGCGTCGTGGATCGTCGTTCGTTTCGAGCTGCTGCCGCTCGCCCGCATCACCGCCGCTGCCGAGCGGATCTCGAGCGGCCACCTTGACGAGCGGGTAGGGGATGGCGATCCGCGCAGCGAGGTCGGCCGCCTCTCGCAAGCGTTCGACCGGATGGTCGACCGGCTCGCCGCGGCACTCGGTGAGCTCGAGCGCTCGGAGCAGCGGTTGCGCGAGTTCCTAGCTGACGCCTCGCACGAGCTGCGCACACCGCTCGCGGCGATCCGCGGCTACGCCGACCTCTACCGACTCGGTGCTGCACGCGAGCCGGACCAGGTGGCGAAGGCGATGGAGCGCATCGGCGCCGAGGCGGCGCGGATGGGTTCGCTCGTCGACGACATGCTGGCGTTGGCGCGACTCGAAGAGCCGAACGCACGTCGCGAGGAACGCGTCGACCTGGCGCGACTGTTGCGCGAGGTCGCCGATGACGCGCGCGTGCGCGCCCCTGAGCGCGTCATCCGCGTCCACGCACCGGATGAGCTGATCGTGCGCGGGTCGGACGGCGAGCTCAGGCAGTTGCTCGGCAACCTCGTCGCCAATGCGCTCACGCACACCCCGCCAGGAGCACCGGTCGAGCTGTCAGGACAGCGGCGCGCCGGAGCGGTCGAGATCGCCGTCCGCGACTACGGCCGTGGACTTCCGCCCGGCGACCCCGAGCGTCTTTTCGAACGCTTCTGGCGCGCCGCTCCGGGCCGCACGCGTGGCCGCGCCGGCGCCGGTCTGGGACTTGCGATAGTGAAAGCGATCGCCGAGGCGCACGGCGGCGAAGTCACCGCTACGAACGCGGCAGGGGGCGGGGCGCTTTTTACCGTGCGCTTGCCCGACCGCGCTACGCACCCACCGGGCGACACCGAAGACCGCAGCGAGGCAGGCGCGCCCTGACGCTGCGACGGGCGCCGCTCCTAGGGGAGCTCCGCTTCTTACGTTTCTCTCAGCCTACGCCGAGGTGTCTCCAAGCCGCGACGCACAGCATTCGCGCCACCGAGAAAACGACGACGAGGAGGCGCGATGTTTCGTTACTTACAGAGGAGTCTCTTGTGGTTGTCGGTACTCGCAGCGTTCGCCCTGGGCGGCGGCGTCGTAGCGGGAGCCGCCGACAACACCACGACCACCAACTCCTCGACCTCCACTGCGGACCCGGACGGTCCGCCCTGGCGACCGGGCGGCTGGCACGGCCGTGGCCGTCACGGCGCTCACCGGCCCGACCGCGCGCTGAGCTCTTCGGTAGCGGCGAAGGTCAAAAAGGCCGCGCTCGCGAAGGTGCGCGGTGCCACCGTGGAGCGCGTCGAAGCGGGCGGTCCCTACTCCACCCCTTATCACGCGCACATCGTCACCGCGGACGGCAAGCGCCGTGTGGTGCTGGTCGACTCGGACTTCCGCGCTACCGCTGTCACAGCCGAGAGGGCCCGCCCCTACCGCGACAAAGACGGACGACGGAGCCGCCGCTGGCGCGAGCGACCGTTGACGGGGACGACTAAGCAGAAGGTCGAGCAAGCGGTGCTCGCCAAGTACCCAGGGGCGCAGATTCTGCGCAGCGAAACAAGCGCCGATTCGCAGGCCGCCTACGAGGCCCACATTAAGACCGCGGACGGCGACTACCTAGAAGTCCTTGTCGACCGAGAGTTCAAAGTCGTCGCGACAGGGCGCTGGCCCGGCGACGGACTGCCCCACCGGGAGCGGCGCGCGGACTCCTCGAACTCCGACGACGGCACCGCGAGCGACAGCGACGCCGACACCTAGCCGACAAGACCGAAGCGAGCGCGAAGCGCTCCGACCGGGGGACACGGCGGCCCGCCGCTTTCAAGCGGCGGGCCGTTCTTTTTTCACCGCCACCGCAGCGGCAGCTGCTCGACGCCGTAGACGCCGTGCACGGTGCCGAGGACGACCTCGCCGTCGAGCGCGAGATCGGGCATACGCGGCGCCAGGAAGGCGAGCGCCTCCTCGAGCTCGACGCGAGCGAG
>BEIR01000198.1 GCA_002898855.1 bacterium HR41 | reverse complement strand
GCCGGTACAGGACGGCGACGAGGTGACGATCCTCCCGGCCGTCGCTGGCGGTCGGTAACAACGCGTGACCGTGCCGTTCGGTGGCGCTTCGGTGCTGGTCACCGGCGGCCAGGGGTTCGTCGGCGCCCACCTCTGCGAGCGCCTTCTCGCCGCGGGCGCACGGGTCGTCGTTCCCCGCCGTGACGTCCACCCGCGTTCGCGTTTTCGAATCGAGGGAATCGAGGAGCGCTGCGACCTCGTAGCTTGCAATCTCGCCGCCGTCGAGAGCGTCCAACGCGTGCTCGCGGAAGAGGAGATCGAGTACGTCTTTCACCTCGCTGCGCAGACGATCGTGGGCACCGCGCGTCGCGCGCCGCTGTCGACGTTCGAGTCCAACGTCCGCGCGACCTACGTCCTGCTCGAGGCGTGCCGCAGCGTCCCCGACCGCCTGCGAGCGATCGTCGTCGCTTCCTCGGACAAGGCATACGGGCCAAGCGACGAGCTGCCCTACAAGGAAGACACGCCGCTCAGACCGACATTCCCCTACGACGTGTCGAAGGCGTGCGCCGACCTGATCGCGCGGTCGTACGCGCTCACCTACGAGCTGCCGGTGGCGGTGACACGCCTAGCCAACGTGTACGGGCCGGGCGACGTCAACTGGTCGCGCATCGTGCCCGAGACATGTCGCGCCCTGGCCGAGGGCAGAAGGCCAGTCCTGCGCTCGGACGGCTCGCCCAAGCGCGACTTCATCTACGTCGACGACGCCGTCGAGGCGTACTTGGCGGTTGCCCGCTCGCTCGCCGATCGCGCGCTGCATGGGCGCGCCTGGAACGCGGGCAGCGGCGAGCCCACTGCCGTGATCGAGATCGTGCGCGAGCTCGTCGCAATCGCCGGTGTCGCTCTCGAGCCCGAGATCCTCGGGGAGGGCACTCCAGCGGGCGAGATCGACGCCCAGTGGCTCGACTCGAGCGCGATCGAGCGCGAGCTTGGCTGGCGGCCGCGCGTGCCGCTCCGCGAGGGGCTTCGTCGCAGCTATGACTGGTACCGCCGGTACCTAGCCGCGCTCGATTCCCCTCACGTCCGAAGCTCGTGACGGTGGTGGTGCCGGTAGGCGGCGCGCGCCTGCTCGGCACCGCGCATCAAGCGCGCCAAGTGCGGCTCGGTCAGCGACGCCGGAACACAGGGCACACCGGCGGCCATGCCGCACGTGGGGCACGGCACGCTGAGCGCCCGCTCGAACGCGCGCTGAGCGGCCGCAGGTGCCGGCTCGCGCCGACGGTCGCGGGTAGCACGGTCGCCGCGCTGTTGGACGGGCTTAGCGGTCGCGCGCCGAGCGAGCTTAAGCCACTCCGCGGCTAAAGCATCGTCTTTAGCGGAGCGGCGCAGTGCGAGACAGCGCACGCCGAACGTCGCTGTCGCTCCCAGCTCGAGCGGTTGGTTCGACATCCTGTGTCCCCCTTGGCGGTTGCCGTGTGCGCGGCGGATCGGACCGCTGCCGAACCCGCCGTGTACCCGTAAGGGGGAACGCAAGAGAGGGGCGAAACTTGCGCCGCGGACTCAGCGCTCGCAGCCTTCGCCCGCCACCGGGAAGGGGCAGTGCGCCCGACAGGATTCGAACCTGTGACCTCTGGCTCCGGAGGCCAGCGCTCTATCCACTGAGCTACGGGCGCTCGTGCAACGAAGCAGTCTAGTGGCGCCGCGAGGCGCAAAGATTGCGCGGTCGTGGAGCTCGAAATCCTCTTTCTCGGTACCGCCGGCTCGGTTCCGACCGCGCGCCGCGCACTGCCGGCCACGCTCGTGCGGCGTGGCGGGCACCGCCTTTTGATCGACTGCGGCGAGGGGACGCAGCGCCAACTTCTGCGCTCCGAGGGTCTCGTCGAGATCCCCGAGATCCTCGTCACGCACATGC
Organism: bacterium HR41; assembly: GCA_002898855.1. GTDB lineage: Bacteria > Actinomycetota > Thermoleophilia > Solirubrobacterales > Thermoleophilaceae > Thermoleophilum. Next base: position 1,689 of record BEIR01000198.1, on the reverse strand, counting down.
ACGCCGACCACGTTCTCGGGCTGCCTGGGCTGCTCAAGACCTGGGGCTTGCTGGAGCGCGCGAATCCGCTCGTCGTGCGCGGCCCGCGCGGCCTCGCGTCGCTCTTGAAAGCGTTGCGATCTGTGGTTGGACGCGTTCCGTACGAAGTGGTGGTGGAGGAGATCGACCCGCCTGCCGAGTTCCGGTACGACGGCTGGCGGCTCGGTGCCTTCGCGGTCGATCACGGCGTCGCCGCACTCGGCTACGCGATCGTCGAGGACGAGCGGCCGGGACAGTTCGACCCGGTGCGCGCCCAGCAACTCGGAGTCGCGCCCGGACCGGACTTCGGTCGGCTCCAGCGCGGCGAGATAGTCACGGGCAGCAAGGGCCCGGTCAAGCCCGAGCAGGTGATGGGTCCGCCGCGACCAGGACGCAAGCTCGTTTTCAGTGGCGACACACGGCCGTGCGAACTGCTCAAGGCAGCCGCCTGGCGCTGCGATGTGCTCGTCCACGAAGCGACGTTCGCCGAAGAGGACCGGTCCCGCGCTCGCAAGACGCGGCACTCGACCGCCCGCGAGGCGGCCGAGCTGGCTCGGGAGTGCGAGGCGCGCACGCTCGTTTTGACGCATCTGTCGCCGCGCTACCCGCCGAAGCTGCTCGCGGAGGAGGCGAAAGCGGTTTTCGCTACGACGCTCGTGCCACGCGACTTCGACCGGCTGGAAGTGCCGTTTCCCGAGCGCGGGAAGCCCCGGCTCGTTGAGCACTCGGCGCGGCCGGCACCGACTGGCAGCAACGCCGACTTCGGTCCGGCATCGTCCGACCTCTAGGCCGGGTCGGTCGGTCCTCAGTGACGGCGGCGGGAGGTACCGCGGTCGCGGCCTGACGGTCGCCGGGCGGGCGTGCCGCGCCGCGGTCGCGTATGTGCCGGTCCGGGCGGTGGGCGCGAAGTTCTGCCGTCGCCGTCGAGTGGTACCGTTCGGCTGCGTCCTTTAACCAGGTCCAGCGAGGCCGGAAGGAGCGGAGAACCATCGCTAGCCAGGAAAAGGTCGTCCTCAACAGCGAGGACGTGCGCCGAATGCTCGTGCGCATCGCGCACGAGATCGTCGAGCGCAACGGCGACGGCCGGGTCGCGATCGTCGGCATCCAACCGCGCGGGGTCGTGATCGCCCAACGCTTGCGCGACAAGGTCGCCGAACTGCTCGCTACGGACGTCCCCTTCGGCGAGATCGACATCTCCTTCTACCGAGACGATCTCTCGCTGCGCGGTCCAGAACACCAACCCGAGGTGCGCGAGACGCGCATCGATTTCCCCGTCGAGGAGCACACGACCGTGCTCGTCGACGACGTCCTCTACACCGGGCGGACGGTGCGCGCGGCGATCGAGGCGCTCTTTGCGTTCGGGAGGCCGCGCCGAGTGCAGCTCGCTGTCGTCTGCGATCGCGGCCACCGCGAACTCCCGATCCGCCCCGACTACGTCGGCAAGAACCTTCCCACCTCGCGTCGCGAGCGCGTGAACGTGCGTCTCGCCGAACTCGACGGGGTCGACGAGGTGACGATCAGCGAGCTCGCGGAGGTGCGGGCGTGAGCGCACGGCACCTGCTAGCCATCGGCGACCTCGGGCGCGAAGGGATCGAGCGCATCCTCGCGCGCGCCGAGAGCTTCGCCGAGGTCGCCGGCCGCCCGATCAAAAAAGTGCCGACACTGCGCGGG
>BEIR01000197.1 GCA_002898855.1 bacterium HR41 | reverse complement strand
CCGCTGCTGGGGGTCGCCCGCTGCCGCCCGCCGGCCGCGGCGCGACGGCGCTTACGGCTAGCGAGCTGCGCGTCGCGCGCCTCGCGGCCGCCGGGCGCTCGAACCGCGAGATCGCTGACGCGCTGTTCATAACTACGAAGACGGTCGAGTACCACCTCTCGCGCGCCTACCGCAAGCTCGGCATCGCTTCGCGGCGCGACCTCGCCGCCGCGCTGCGCGACGCACAACCGTGACGGCGGCGCCGCCAGCCCGACGCAGCGCTACAGCAGCCCGCAGCGGCCGAGAGCCGCGGTCGGCAGGAGCCCGTCTCGCAACGCCGAAAGCGCGGCCGTGTACCACGCGTTCGCAGCGGCTGCGGGCGACGGTGCGGCCGGCTGGCTCGCAAACCACATCGCTCGCCCGATCGCGGTGTTCGCGTTCCTCGTGCTCGCGTTGCGGCTCGGGGGCAAGCGCGAGCTGGCGCAGGCCAGCGTGCTCGACCTGGCGGTGCTCCTGATCGTGTCGGAGGCGCTCCAAAACGCGATCATCGGCAGCGACACGTCGCTCCCCGGCGGGCTCGTGGCGGCGGGAACGTTGTTCGCGGCGAACTACGCGTTCGCGCGCCTGCTCTACCGCAGCCCGCGCGCCCGCCGCCTGCTCGAGGGAGCGCCGCGCGTGTTGCTCGAGGACGGCGAGCTGCTGCCCGACGCCTGCCGGCGCGAGGCGATCACCGAGGACGAGCTACGCTCGGTGGCGCGCGAGGCGGGGTTCGAGCGGCTCGAGGACGTCGGCCTGATCGTGCTCGAGCCGAACGGCCACATCTCGGTGATGGGTCCCCGCGCGGCCGAGCACTGGCGGCGCCGACACCGGCGCCACTCGCACCGGCACGCTGCCGGGGAGCGCAGCGGCGAGCCAGAGCGCGCACGGCAGGCCGAGCCGGATGGCGAGAGCGCGCGGAAGCGACAGGAAAAGCGAGGGGACGAGCCAGCGGACGATCGGAACCTCGAGCGAGGAGAACGGGAGCGATGACCGAACGGCTGACGGACGAGGAACGGGCGGCGGTGCGCGAGCGCCAGGCGGAGCTCCGCCGCGCAGCGGGCAAGCGGGGCGCAGCGCGCAAGGCCGAGGAGGCACGAGCGTGCGCCGAGAAGATCGCTGCGCTCCCCGAGCCCGACCGCACGCTCGCCGAGCGCATCGACCGCATCGTGCGCGAGACCGCGCCCGAGCTCGAGCCGCGCACCTGGTACGGGATGCCGGCCTACGCGCGCGACGGCAAGGTGCTCTGTTTCTTCCAGCCGGCGAGCAAGTTCAAGGCGCGTTACGCGACTTTCGGTTTCACCGACCGCGCCGCGCTCGACCAGGGAACACTCTGGCCAACGTCGTTCGCGCTGACCGCGATCGGCGACGCGGAAGAGCGCACCCTGCGCGAGCTCGTGGCGCGCGCGGTGGGGCGGTAGGAGCGACGGAGCGGTAGCGGGTTGGACGGCTAGGTGAACAGCGCACGCCGAAGCGCGTGCGACCCCGCCCGCCGCGTAGTTGCCCCGTCGTTTAGTTGCTCTTTATCGCTACGACGATCGTTTACTCGCAGTCGATCGCGGCGGTTCCGTCGGTCGCGGAGTGCGCGCCGTTGGCGAGAGCGACGAGATCGGCGTGGAACACCTCTCGCGCAGGCTCGTCGAGCGACTCCGCGGCCCTGTGCGCCGGCCCGTACCACCCGAGGAAGAAGTCGACCCGCTGCTCAGGCGAGAGGAAGCGTTGGCAGAGCGACCCGCGCTCGAAGTCGAGGCTCGCAGCGCGATCGGCGAACAGTTCCTCGACTCGCTCTTCACTGCCCCACGCCATCGGGGAACGGAGCTCTGCCGGCGGCGGCACGTGTTCTCCGATGGTCGCGAAGAGGCGGCCGATGAACCCGGACGGGGTCCAGTTGACGATCGTGACTGTCCCACCCGGGCGCGCTAGCCGGAATAGCTCCGCTGCCACCCGCTCCTGGTCGGGGGCGAACATCGCCCCGATCGCCGACAGCACGTAGTCGCAGTCGGCATCGCAGCAGGGCAGGTCCTCGGCGTCGCCTGCCACTAACGCGACGTCGAGGCCCTCGGCGGCAGCTCGGCGGCGCGCCACCTCCAAGAGCTCGGGTACGTAGTCCACCCCGACGGCTTCACAGAAGCGGCGTGCCGCCGCCAGCGCTACGTGACCTGTGCCGGTTGCGACATCGAGCACTCGTGACCCCCGGCGCACATCGACCGCCTCGACGAGCTCGTCGGCGAGCGGCGAAGTCACCCACGCCACCTTGCCATAGTCGCCGCTGCTCCATATCTTCTGCTGCCGCGCATTGATCTCGGCGAGTGTGGCCATGACAACCTCGCTTCGGTGGTTGGTAGAGCGAGGGCTCACGGAACACGCGAGAGCCCCACCCCCCGCTCCGGCACACTCGGCGCGGCCCGAAGCCGTGTTGTTGCTGCCTACCCAAACAGCGGGCCACGCACACATCGAGCATCTGCCCATGTGACTCATCCAACTGCTAGCCCCATGTTTCGGTAGGCGCCACGACGGGTACTACCCCACCCGTCACAGCAGCGGGCTGTCGAGCTGTAGCCGGCAGGCGCAACCGTCGAATGGACAGGTCGGACGGAGCCAGTCAGCAGGCGCACGTGACAGTCCCCGCCGCGCGCAACCGCTAGGCGAGTTCGACCGAAGGAGAGACGTAATGGGTAGCGCAAAGCTGCAGGGTCGGTTGTGGAGTGCGCGGGCCGAGGACTGGGCGACCTACGTCGAACAAGTTGGCTTGCCCTTGTTTGGGGCGGCGCTCGATTCGGCGCGCGTAACCAAGGGCACCCGCCTGCTCGATGCCGGGTGCGGAGCCGGGCTACTTGGCCTGCTAGCGACGTTGCGCGGGGCCCACGTGGCGGCTCTCGACGCTGCGCCGGGACTACTGGCGATAGCGAGGGACCGCCTGCCCGCCGCGGATGTGCGCGAGGGCGACCTCGAGGAGCTCCCGTTCGCCGATGCCAGCTTCGATGCCGTGGTTGCCGTCAACAGTGTCTTCTTCGCCGCCGATATGGCGGCCGCGATGCGCGAACTCGTCCGCGTCACCGAGCGCGGCGGGCGAGTCGTCGTCACCGCATGGGGACCACCTGAAAAGTGCGAATTCCTTCAGGCGGTGAGGCCCGCGCTCGCCCCGCTCATGCCGCCCCCGCCGCCCGACGCGACCCCACCGCAGCCCGGGGCCCTGTCCGAGCAGGGAGCACTTGCGGGCCTACTAGAAGCGGCGGGGTTGCGGTTGGTAGACGAAGGCGAGGTCTCCTGCCCGTTCGTCTTCCCAAGCTCCGAGGCATCGTGGCGAGGCAACTCGAGCGCTGGAATGAATCAAGCGGCCATTGCTTACAGTGGCGAAGACGCAGTTCGCGCCGTGTATACCGCCGCCGATCGCGCCCACACCCGCGTTGACGGAACGGTCCGTTACGAGAACGTCTTTATCTGGGCTGCTGGGGAGAAGCCAGGGCTGTAGACGGTCTGTCGCGACGCTTACGGCGTGGGTCGTGACAGGGCCCGCCAGACCCGGCGCGCAGAGAGCGGGTGGCATGCCAACCGCCTGGCGCGGACAT
>BEIR01000196.1 GCA_002898855.1 bacterium HR41 | reverse complement strand
GAAAAGACCGGCGTAGGTCGAACCGAGCGCGACAATGATCGCGCCCGTGAGGGTGGCGAGATCGACGAGCCGGTCGGCGCCCTCGCGGACCGCGTAGGTGAGCGCGTCGGCGAGCAGCAGCCGGCCTTCTGCGTCGGTATTGGTGATCTCGATCGTGCGGCCGTTCAGCGCCGTGACGATGTCGCCCGGTTTGAACGCGCCGCCGTCGGGCATGTTCTCGCAGGCCGGGACGACAGCGGTGACGCGTAGCGGCAGGGCGAGTTCGGCGATCGCGCCGACCGCCTCGATTACGGCGGCGCCGCCGGACATGTCGAACTTCATCTCGTGCATGCGCTGGGCGGGTTTGATCGAGATACCGCCGCTGTCGAAGGTCACCGCTTTGCCGACCAGCCCGAGGTGCGGTCCGCGCGCCGCGCCCGGCGCGTAGCGCAGAACGATCAGGCGCGGTTCGCTCACCGAACCGCGCGCCACCGCAGCGAACGCGCCCATGCCGAGCTGCTCGATCCCGTCGCGGTCGAGCAGCTCGACCTCAAGCGACGCGTGCTGGTCGGCGATCTCGCCGGCGCGCTCGGCGAGAAACGTCGGCGTCGCGACGTTGCCCGGCAAGTTCTGGAGATCGCGCGCGCGGTTCGCCGCGAACGTCGCGATCCGTGCCCGCTCGATCGCCGCTTCGCAACCCGTGGCGCAGACGATCAGCCGTTCAAGGCCGCTGTCGCCGCCGTCGCCGTCGCCCCAGCTCTTGAACCGGTCGAAGCGGTACGCACGCAGCAGCGTCCCCTCGACGAGCGCGGCAGCGAGCTGCCCGGCGCTCGCGACAGTAGTTTCGGAGCTCGTCGGCGCGGGCAGTGGCCAGGCGACGCTGCGCGCCGCAAGCTGCGCGGCGCGGTGGGCGACAGCGGCGGCCGCCGTCCGCAGCCGTTCGTGATCGAGCTCGCTGCGCTTGCCGAGCCCGACGACGATCACCCGCTGGCCGCCGGCGTCGTGGCCGTGGGCCAGGTGCTTGTAGCGCGCTCGCGCCTCGCCGAGCTCAAGGAGTTGCGCTGCGACCTTGTCGGGAGGCGCCTCCTCGTCTTCGAAGAGCGGGACCACGCGCGCGCTAGCGCCGCTGTCGGTAGGGGGCTTGTCGCTCGTCAGCACCTCGACCGGGGCCACGGCTCGGGCAGTGTACGGCCCCGGCGGTGGCGAGCGCGATCGGTGGTGTGCGCAGCGGGTACCGGGACAAGGGGGTATCGTTCCCGCGTCGCTTTGCTCGCGAGCGGGCGTCGCCGCCGGCTCGCGGGCCCGCGGCCCCGCCAGCGCCAGCAACCGCAGCTTCCAGCACGCGAAGGAGGGAGAAGCCGACCGATGCCCAAGACCGTCATCCTCGGAGCCGCCCGCACCCCGTTCGGCAAGCTCGGCGGCGCGCTCGCTTCTCTCGACGCGACCGACCTCGGTGGTCACGCGATCGCTGCTGCGCTAGAGCGCGCCGATGTGGCACCGGAACAGGTCGAGCAGGTCGTTTTCGGCCAGGTGCTCCAGGCAGGGCAGGGTCAAATCCCCTCGCGCCAGGCGCAGATCAAGGCTGGCATTCCCCGCGAGGTGCCCTCCGAAACGATCAACAAGGTGTGCGCTTCGGGGCTGCGCGCCGCCGGCATCGTCGACCAGGCGATCCGCGCCGGCGAGATCGAGGTGGCGGTGGCCGGAGGGATGGAATCGATGTCCAACGCCCCCTACCTGCTTAAGCAGGCGCGGTTCGGCTACCGGATGGGCGACGCCAAGCTTCTCGACGCGATGATCAACGACGGCTTGCGCAACCCCTTCACGGGCAAGCACATGGGCGAGGAGGCCGACGAGGTCGGCGAGGAGCTCGAGATCACCCGCGCCGACATGGACCGCTTCGCCCTGCGCTCGCACGAGCTCGCGATCCGCGCGATCGACGAGGGACGTCTCCCCGAAGAGATCGTTCCCGTGACCGTCCGCTCCAAGAAGGCCGAGACCACCGTCGCGATCGACGAGGCGCCGCGGCGCGACACCTCGCTCGAGAAACTCGCCAAGCTGCCCGGCGCTTTCCACAAGGACGGTGCCCACACGGCCGGCAACGCTCCCGGCGTCAACGACGGGGCGGGGGCCCTCGTGCTCGCGTCCGACGAGTGGGCCAAGCGCAACGGCCGTAAGCCGCTCGCGACGATCGTCTCCCAGGCGGCGATCGCCGATGACTTCCCGTACCTGGCGCGCACACCGGCGAAAGCGGCGAAGAAAGCGCTCGACAAGGTCGGGATCACCGTCGACGACGTCGACCTCTTCGAGATCAACGAGGCGTTCGCATCGGTCGCAATCAACTCGGTGCGCATGCTCGGCATCGACGAGGCGAAGGTGAACGTCAACGGCGGTGCGATCGCGCTCGGTCACCCGATCGGCGCGAGCGGTGCGCGCATCCTGATGACGCTCGCCTACGAGCTACGCCGCCGCGGTGGCGGCATCGGTGTCGCAGCGATCTGCTCGGGCGGCGGCCAGGGCGACGCCATCGTGATCGAGGTCGACGGCGCCTAGCTGCTGCTCGGTGTCGAGCGACCGCGCTGCCGCTTTCTTCGATCTCGACAAAACGCTGCTCGAAGGCTCCAGCGCTTTCTATTTCGCGCGGGCAGCGTTCGAGAGCGGCATGCTCTCGCGCCGCCAGCTGGCACGCGATCTCGTCGCCAACCTCGCCTTCCGTCTGCGCGGATCGACCGACGAACAAACCGAAGCCGTCAAGCGGCGTGTCCTCGACGCGATCGCCGGTCAGCGCCAGCGCGACCTGATGCGTCTCGGCCCGCGCGTGCTGAGCAGCGTTTTGCCGCGCCTCTACCCGCAGATGCTCGAGGAGGCGTGGAGCCATCAAGAAGCTGGCCGCAAGGTCTACATCGTCACCGCCGCCGCGCAGGAGCTCGCTGACGCGCTCGCCCACGTTCTCGGTTTCGACGGTGCCGTTGGCATGCGCGCGGAGGTCGAGGGAGGTGTCTACACCGGGCGTCTGGCCGGCCCCTTCACCTATCGCGAAGGCAAGGCGGAAGCGATCCGCGAGCTCGCCGTGCGCGAGGGCTTCGACCTCGAACGCTCGTTCGCGTACTCGGACTCCGAGTCGGATCTGCCGATGCTCAGAGCGGTAGGCAATCCCGTGGCGGTCAACCCCGACAAGGAGCTCGAGCGCATCGCCCGCGCCGAGGGTTGGCGGATCATGCGTTTCGACAGGCTCGCGCTCAAATTGCGCCTGGGCGCTGCGCTCGCCACGGCGGCCGCAGGCGGGGCGTGCGCCGCACTCGTGGTGCGGCGGGCACGACCGCGTCGGCGCTGGCGGGTGCTCGCGCGTGTCTGATCGCGCGGCGAGCAGCGACGGCGGCCTGCGGGCGGCCTGTCTAGGGACGCTTGTCCGCTGCGATCGCGGCACCTACACGGTGCCCTCGCCGCTCACCTACCCGCACCAGTGGAACTGGGACTCGGCGTTCGCTGCGCTTGGCTGGCTGTGTGTCGATCCTCGACGGGCGTGGCAAGAGCTCGAAACGCTCACGGGCGCGCAGGCCCGCGACGGTCTCGTGCCCCACATCGCTTACGCCTCCCCCCGTCCGCTGGAACGTCTG
>BEIR01000195.1 GCA_002898855.1 bacterium HR41 | reverse complement strand
GCAAGGGCAGCCGGCGAGCGTCGCGACCGCCGCCGCGACGGCGTCGGGCAGGAAAGGCGTGAGCAGCCGCGCGTCGGCGAGGGCTCGCGGCCGCCGGCGCGATCGATCGAGCGCCGATGAGCTGCCGCACCGAGATCGAGGTTTTCGCCGCCGACGGCGAGCTCGCCGACCGTTTGCGCGCCGCGGCGCAGGCGGCGCTCGAGGCGGCCGGTGTCGGCGACGGTCACCTGGCGATAACGCTCGTCGATCGCGAGCGCATGCGCGCTCTCAACCGCTCTCACCGAGGGCGCGACAAGGCGACCGACGTGCTGTCCTTCCCTGTCGACGGCAGCGGCCCGACGGCCGGGCCGCGCGAGCTCGGCGACGTGGTTCTCTGTCCGCCGGAGTGCGAGGACCTCGTGGAGTGCACGGTTCACGGCGTCCTCCACCTCTGCGGCTACGACCACGAAACCGACGACGGCGAGATGTTCGCCCTCCAGGAGCGGGTGCTGACCGGCCTGCGTGCTCCACGTAACGCGGTCGCTACACCCGGGTCGCGGGGTGCAGGTGGCTGCTGAAGCGGGCGCGAGCGCTCGGGGAGGCGTCGAGGGCGCGACGACGCGTGCTGGCTTCGTCGCGCTCGCGGGGCGCCCGAACGTCGGCAAGTCGACGCTCGTCAACCGGCTAGTCGAAACCAAGGTCGGGATCGTCTCCGACAAGCCCCAGACCACGCGCCGCGAGCTGCGCGGCGTCGTCACCGGCGACGGCTGGCAGATGGTGCTCTGCGATCTGCCCGGCTTCCAGCGGCCGCGCGACGTCCTCACCGAGCGCATGCAGGCACGGGTCGAGCGGTCGCTCGCCGACAGCGACGTCGTTCTTTTCATCGTCAGCGCCGCGGAGCCGATCGGGGTGGGCGACCGCTTCATCGCCGAGGCGGTGCGCGCCGCGCAAAAGCCGACCGTCGTGGCGGTCAACAAGATCGACGCCGTCGATCGCGAGACGACCGCGCTCGCGTTGCTCGAGGTCGAGAAGCTCGGTCTGCCCGGCGAGATCTTCCCCGTCAGCGCCAAGACCGGGGAGAACGTCGCGGCGTTGCGGGACCACCTTGTCACGCTGCTCCCGGAAGGCCCGTTCCTCTACCCGCCCGAGGTGCGCAGGGACCTTCCACCCGAGCTCGCCTTCGCCGAGCTCGTGCGCGAGCAGGTGCTTTTGCGCACCCGCGAGGAAGTGCCGCACGCTGTCGAGGTCGAGGTGTCGGACATCGAACAGCGCGACGACGGCTCGCTCGTCGTCCATGCCGACATCTGGTGCGAGACCGAGAGCCAGAAAGGCATCTTGATCGGCCGCGGCGGCCAGATGATCAAGGCGATCGGGAGCGCCGCCCGCCGCGAGATGTCGCTGCTGGCCGGCACGACGGTGCACCTCGACCTGCGCGTTCGTGTGCGCAAGCGCTGGCGCAAGGACGAGAGCCTCGTTGAGCGGCTCGGAATCGGTTGACTGCGACAATCACGGCGATGGCGGCGACAACTCTTGGTGGCGACAGCGCTCGTGCCGACAGCGCGCTCGTCGACAGCGTTGTGTTCGACGAGCGCGGGCTCGTGCCGTGCATCGTCCAGGACTGGTCGAGCGGCGAGGTTCTGATGCTCGCCTACATGAACCGCGAGGCGCTCGAGCGGACGCTGGCGAGCGGCGAAGTGCACTTCTGGTCGCGCTCGCGTGAAGCCCTCTGGCGCAAGGGCGACACCTCGGGCAACGTGCTGCGCTTGCGCGGTCTGCGCCTCGACTGCGACGGCGACGCCTTGCTCGCGCTCGTCGAGCCAGCGGGTCCCACCTGTCACACCGGCGAGCGCACCTGTTTCCACCGCGGCGGTCTCCAGCCCGCGCCGCACGAGGCGCTGCCGGCGCTCGAGCGCGTCATCGCCGAGCGCGCGAGCTCGCGGGCGGAGGGTTCTTACACGGTGCAGCTGCTTGCCGACCCCGAGCTCGCCCGTGCCAAGGTCAGCGAGGAGGCGGAAGAGGTCGTGCGTGCCGCCGCCAGCGAGAGCGAGCGCAGGCTCGCCGAGGAAGCTGCCGACCTCCTCTACCACCTTGCGGTGCTGATGGCCCAGCGCAACGTGCCGCTGGGAGCCGCCTACGAGGAGCTGAATGCCCGTCGCCGCTGAACCGCTCGCGCTCTGGCCCCCGCGCGAACTGTTCCGGGAGCTCGCCGCCCGCCACGCGGTGGTGCCGGTCGCGCACCGGCTGACTAGCGACCTCGACACGCCAGTCTCGGCCTATCTCAAGCTGCGCGGCGAGGGCCCGTCTTTTCTGCTCGAGTCGGCGGAGCAGGGTCAGCGCCTCGGCCGCTACTCGTTCATCGGCTTTCGGCCTCGCGCCGTCGCCCGGCTCGACGGCGGCACGCTGACGGTCGACGGTACGCCGCGCGCGCTCGGCGATCCCTACGCTGTCGCCGCCGACCTGCTCGGCGCGCGCTCGGTGGCCGCGGTCGAGGGGTTGCCGCCGTTCGTCGGGGGGGTGGTCGGGATCTTCGGCTACGACCTCGCGCGCCGCGTCGAGCCGGCGATCGGGAGCGGTCCCGAAGACGACATCGGGCTTCCCGAGCTGGCACTGATGGTCTGCGACCTTCTCGTCGCGTTCGATCACCTCCGCCACGAGTCGACGATCGTCGCGAGCGTCTGGGTAGACGGCGATCCCGACGCCGGCTACGACGCCGCGGCAGCGGCGATCGCTAGCGTGCGCGAGCGGCTCGCTGCACCGGTGCCGGAAGTCGCGCGCGCCGGCGGCAAGCGCGTGTCCGTGCCCGAGTTCACGTCGAACGTCGGGCGCGCGGGCTTCGTCGCTGCGGTCGAGCGCTGCCAGGAGTACATCCGGGCCGGCGACGCCTACCAGATCGTGCCCAGCCAAAGGTGGTCGGCGTTGTGCCCCGTCGACCCCTTCTCGGTCTACCGTGGCCTGCGCTGCGTCAACCCGAGCCCCTACATGTACTTCTTCGATTTCGGCGACTTCCAGCTGGCCGGCGCATCACCGGAGCCGCTCGTCACCGTCAACGGACGACGGGTGTCGCAACGCCCGATCGCCGGCACACGGCCGCGCGCCGGTACCGCCGAGGGCGATCTCGCCGTTGCCCGCGAGTTGCTCGCCGACGAGAAGGAGCGGGCCGAACACGTGATGCTCGTCGACCTCGCGCGCAACGACCTCGGCCGTGTGAGCGAGTACGGCACCGTCGCCGTCGACGAGCTTATGGTCGTCGAGACCTTCTCGCACGTTATGCACATCGTCTCGACGGTTTCGGGGCGCTTGCGCGACGGGCTCGGCGCCGTCGACGCGCTCCGCGCGGTTCTTCCCGCCGGCACGCTGTCGGGCGCCCCCAAGATCCGCGCGATGCAGATCATCGACGAGCTCGAACCGACACGGCGCGGCCCCTACGGTGGCGCGATCGGCTACCTGTCGTACAACGGCGATCTCGACACTTGCATCTGCATCCGCTCGGCCGTTTTCAAGGACGGGCACATCTACGTGCAGGCGGGCGCCGGTGTGGTGGCCGACTCGGTGCCCGAGCGCGAAGCCGACGAGACGGAGGCCAAAGCCGCAGCGGTGCGCGCTGCGCTCGAGCTCGCCTGCG
>BEIR01000194.1 GCA_002898855.1 bacterium HR41 | reverse complement strand
GGCGCCGGCTCATCCCGACTGCGCGCAACAGCCCGAGCTCGCGCGTGCGTTCGAGCACGGAGAGCGCGAGCGTGTTGAGAATGCCAAGCACGGAAACCAAGATCGAGAAAGCCAGGAGCACGTAGACGAGCGCCACGAGCTGGTCGACCTGGCGCTCGATCTTGCGCTTCGCCGCGGTCTGGTCGAGCGCTTGCACCGTCGGGTAGGAACGCGCCAGCTCGCGCCGCAGACGCCGCAGCAGCCTCTCGCTGTCGGTGCCCGCGCGGGGGGCGACAAGCAGCAACGCCGGGCGCCGCTCGCCAAAACGGCGCTCGAGTACCTGGCGCGCGAAGAGGACGTCGCCGATGACGTTGCCGTCGTCGCGCACCGTCGCCGCGACACGAGCACGAACGCGCACCCCTCGCGCCGTGCGGAACGTGAGGGTTCGGCCGACGGCGATGCCCCGCTGACGCGCGAAGCGATCGTCGATCGCCACCTCGCCTCGCGCGAGCGCAGCCAGCGGCCGGGTCGTGCCGCGCACCACGCGCAGGCGGAAGAGCGTCGCGGGCGCGTCGGCGTCGATCGCGCTCACTTGTCGCGTGCCCGCAACGCCAGCGATCTTCGCTGCCGAGAAGAGAAGGCCGGCGGTAGGGCCGACACCGGGGGTGCGCCGCACGGTCGCTTCGACGCCACGCGGAAGCACAGTGAAGCCGTCCTGCGACTGGATCTCGATCGGCGCCGGCAGGGTGGTGTCGATCGCCCTCCCCGCCGAGGCGTTGATGCCGGCCGCGAAGATCGCGACGAACACGACGAGCGCTAGCCCGATCGTCAGCGCCGTAGCCGCTGTAGCCGTCCGGCCTGGCTGACGCAGGGCGTTCTCGCGCGCCAGGCGCCCGCTGATCCGCCCGAAGCGCGCCAGCGGCAGTCCCACCGTGCGCGCCACCGCGGGAACGACGAGCGGCCCCGCCGCCGCCACGCCGGCGAGCAAGAGCAGTGCACCGGCCCCGACCACGAGCGCGGCACGACCGCTCGGCAACGGACCGAGCGCGCCCACGAGCAGGCTGCCGCTGCCCGCTGCGAGGAGGGTCGCGGCGAGCAGGCGGAGGCGCCGGCGCGTCCCGCGCCGGGGGCGTTCGGCCGGCAGCCGCAGCGCGGCGAGCGGCGAGATGCGCGTCGCGCGGCGGGCGGGGACGAGCGCAGCGATGAGCGTTACGGCGATACCGACGACGAGGCCGACGACGATCGAGCGTGGACGCACCACCGTGCCCGTGTTGGGCAGGTCGAGCCCGGCGCTCGCCAGCAGCTCGTTCAGAAGCGGTGCCAGCACTAGGCCACCGGCGACGCCCACGGCCGCCCCGAGTGCGCCGAGCGCGAGCGCTTCGGCAGCGACAAGACCGAACAGCTGCCTGCGGCTCGCTCCGAGCGTGCGCAACAGCCCGAACTCCGCGGTGCGCTGTGCGACGGTGATCGCGAAGGTGTTGAAGATCAGAAAACCACCGACCACCACCGCCACGCCCGCGAAGACGAGCAGCGCGGTGCGCAAGAACGAAAGCCTCGAACGCACTTCGCGCGCCTGCCGCTCGGCGCTCTCGGTCGCCGTCTCGACGCGGTAACGCTCGCCGAGCCTGCGCGCCACGCGGTCGCGCAAAACGTCGGCTCCGACACCGGGCGCCGCGGCGACGAGGATCTGGTCGAAACGCCCCTGCTTGTCGGTAACCGCGCGGGCGTCGGCGAGCGTCAGCGTCAGCGCCACCGCCCCGCCGAGCGACGCGCCGCCCGACAAGCGCGTGATCCCCACCAGGCGGAAGCGGCGCACACCGCGTTCGCCGACGACACCGATGCGGCTGCCGAGCCGCAACCCGCCGCGGCGTGCGCTCTGCTCGTCGAGCGCAGCTTCACCGGGCGCGCGCGGCGGGCGCCCGCGCGCGTAGCGCTCGGAGCGGAACGGTGGCGGCAAAGCAGAGCCGACGAAGTTCGGCGCAAAGCCGCGCGCGAGCGGTCGATCGCGGGCGTCGACGACCGTAGCGAAACCGGCGATACCTCCGACCGCCGTGCGCACGCCGGGCACCGCGCGAACGGTGGCGAGCACCGACGCCGGCAGCGTCGCCGCCTCGACCGATGGCGCGACGATCTCCTGTTGCGCGGTGACGACGACATCGGTGCCGGATTGCGACTCGCGAAACAGGCGCTCGAAGGAGCGGTCGATGGTGTCGGTGAGCACGTAGGTGCCAGCAACGAGCGCGACACCGACGACGATCGCCGCGACCGTGGCGAGCGCCCGCAACGGGCGCGCCAACAGAGCTCGTGCGGCGAGTCGCAGCACCGCCCGTTCAGCTCGCACCGGCGAGCAGCTGAGCGACTTGCTCCTGTCCCTCGACGGGACCTTCGAACGCGATCCGTCCGTCGCGCAAAAGCACAAGCCGGTCAGCCCAAGCAGCCGCCGCCGGGTCGTGGGTGACCATCACAACCGTTTGACCGAACTCGTCGACCGCCCGTCGCAACAGCGCCAGCACCTCCTGCGACGCCCGCGAGTCGCGGTTGCCGGTGGGCTCGTCGGCGAACACGACCGCCGGACGAGCGACGAGCGCTCGCGCCACCGCCACGCGCTGCTGCTGTCCGCCCGACAGCTCGGAGGGGCGATGGTCGAGCCGGTCGCACAAACCGACGGTGTCGACGATCGTTTCGAACCACGCGCGGTCCGGCTCGCGTCCCGCGATTTCGAGCGGCAACAGGATGTTCTCGCGCGCGCTCAAGACCGGGACGAGGTTGAAGAACTGAAAGACGAAACCGACGCGGTCGCGTCGCAGACGCGTGAGCTCCTCCTCGTCCAGCGCTGTCAGATCGACGCCGTCTAGGACTATCGATCCCGAGGTCGGGCGGTCGAGACCGGCGAGAAGGTGCATGAGCGTCGACTTGCCCGATCCCGACGGCCCCATGATCGCCGTGAACCGTCCGGCCGGGAGCGCGAGATCGACGCCTGCGAGCGCTTCGACGGCGGCATCGCCCTCGCCGTACACGCGCCGCAACGCGCGCGCCTCGCACACCGCCCCCGGGCGGGCGCCAGCAGCGGTTCCGTCGCGGCTTAACATCTCGGCACCTTGGAAGCGAGTGGCGGGGCGATCGAGGCGCTCGACGGCGGCGGTTTCGACCCGCCGCCCCCACCGCTGCCGCCAGACTATCCGTTCGTCCGCACACCCCCGCCGCCGCGGCGGGGCGGGCCTTTGGCGCTGCTCGCGTTCATGGCTCGTAACCACATGCTGCGGCCGCGCTACGCGGTGCTGCTCGCGCGGCTCGCCTGGCTCAAGCTCCGTTACCGCCGGCGTCTCCTCACCGACGGCATCGCTTTCGTCGAGCGCGGGGTGGAGTTCGAGATCGGCCGCCACGCCCGCGTCGAGCTGGGACGCTGGTCGTGGATCGGACGGCGGTCGAAGATCCGCTGCCACGAGGGCGTGGTGCGGATCGGCGCGAAGAGCGTGCTCGGCCAGGAGTGCACGATCTCGGCCTACCAGCATGTGTCGATCGGTCGCGAGTGCGTCATCGCCGACCGCGTGATGCTGATCGACTTCGACCACTGCATGGCCGAGGTCGAGCGTCCGATCCGCGAGCAGGGGATCTACAAGCGCGACGTGCG
>BEIR01000193.1 GCA_002898855.1 bacterium HR41 | reverse complement strand
AACGCTGATCGTCGGAACCGCGCTCGCAGTCGTCGCCAGCGTGCTCTTCGGCTCGGCGATCGCGAACTCGCTCCTCGGGGGTGTCGCGGCGGTCGCGGGCAGCGTGCTGGGCGCTCTCGGCCCGGGTGGTTTCTTCAGGCGCGCGCAGCGTCGGGCCAGCGGCGTCGCGGCGGCGCTCGTCGTCCTTGTCGGCGATCTCGTCGCGCTCACGACCGTGGTGCTCGTGGCACTCGTACACGCGCTCGGGGCGCTCGCGGCCCTCGCCGCGACCTGGCTCTGGTGGCGAGCTCGGTCCACGGACGTGGTTCGGCCTGGCGGGCTGCGCATCCTCCGCTGAGCCGTTGGCCTCCCGCGGACTGATTCTCTGCGTCATCGATTCACTGCGCCCCGACGCCCTCGCACGTGCGGTGGCGACCGGTGCCGCCCCGACGCTAGCGGCGCTGGTCCGCGAGTCGGACGGGATCCACCCGCTCGTTTCGGTGTTCCCATCCCTCACACCGGCCGCCGCAGCGACGATCGCCACTGGAGCTCCCGTCGCCGATCACGCCATACCGTCGATCAACTGGTACGCGCGCGACGAGGGAAGGTACGTCGAGTACGGCACGTCGCTCGCTGCGGCGCGGGTGTTCGGTGTGCTGCGTGTTCTTACCGACACCGTCTACGAGCTCAACCTCGCTCACCTCTCGCGCCGTGTCACGACGGTCTTCGAACAGCTCGAAGACCACGGAATCCGCACCGCATGTTCCACCCACCTCGTTTTTCGTGGCCGTCACCGCCACGAGCCCGTGGTCGGACCCGGCCTTGCGCGGATCGCCACGACCACGCACTTCCGCCACGCCGTGTGGGGTCCGGCCGAGCTCTTTTACGCCGACCTGTTCGCGAGCCGGCCGCTTCCCTGCACGTCGCTGCTCGGCCTGCCCGGGCGGCGCGATCCACACTCGGCGTGCGTCGCCGAGCACCTCGTGCACGCCGACGCTTTCGACTTTCTGCTTTTGTCCCTTCCCGATACGGACACGCGCTCGCACCGCCTGGGGCCAGGCGGGCAGGTCGCCGCACTCGCTTCGGCTGATCGCGCCCTGGCTCGCGTCGTCGCCGCGGCGGGAGGGTTCGCGTCGCTTCTCGAGCGTTACGCCATTGTCGTCTGTTCCGACCACGGCCAGAGCGCTGTGCGCGCGACGATCGACCTCGTTTCGGCGCTCGACGGCCTGCGGGTGCTGCGACCGAACGATCCGGACCCCGATCTCGCCGAGGTGGCTGTGTCGCCGGGCGGTCGGGCGGCGATGGTGTACATCCTCGAAAGCGACGGACGCCGTCGGCACCGGGTTCAGCGCGAGCTCCGACGACGCCTGTGCGCGCTGCCAGGCGTGCGCTTTGTCGCGTACAAAGAAAGCGACGAGGTGGTCGTCGCTAGCGCGACTGCCGAACTGCGCTTCGCGCCAGGCAGCGAGTTCCGCGACGAGTTCGGTGCGTCTTGGGCGCTGGAAGGCGATGGCGGTGCGCTCAGCTTGGAACGGAGCGGCGACACCGTGCGCTCAGCGCGAAACCCCGATGCACTCGCTCGTCTGTGGTCGGCTCTGGCCGCGCCTACCACTGGGGATCTCGTCGTGTGCGCCGAGCCGGGCTACGAGTTCGTGGACTGGGGCGGTGCCAGTCATGTCGGCGGCGGAAGCCATGGCGGGCTCGATCGCGAGGACTCGCTGGGAGTGTTGGTCGCTGCCGGCCTCGATCGCGACCTTCCACGTCCTCCGGGCGGGCGACGAGATAACCAGCCGCTACGCGATGCCCGTCGTCTCCGCGACGTGGCCGCGCTTGTCACTCGTCACTTCGAGATCGCTGACGGCGCCCGATAGATTCGACGCGATGCAGCTTCAGCGTGCAGGCGACGGCGGTCTCGGCGATCTGGCGCCGACAGGCGAGCCCGCCGGGGGCGAGAGTCGTCCGCCTCGCGGAGGCGCGGCGACGGCTCCTTTGAGAGCTAGCGCGATGCGCATCGGTACCTACGCCGGTCGCGTTCGAGCGGGTGTGCGCAGGCCGCACAACTGGGTGCAGCTAATCAAGTTTTGTGTCGTCGGCGCCTCGGGATACGCCGTCAACCTGACCGTCTTCGCGCTCGCCGTACACGCCCTCGGGCTGCACTACCTTGCCGCCGCCACCGTGGCCTTCGTCTGCGCGTTGACGAACAACTTTTTCTGGAACCGCCACTGGACCTTTCGCGCCCGCGACGGGCGGCCCGCTTTTCAGGCGCCACGCTTTTTGCTCGTCAGCGTCGTCGCCTTCCTGTTCGCCGCGGCGGTCCTCGAGCTCCTCGTGGCAGGGGTGGGCTTAGCCGAGCTACCGGCGCAGGCGCTCGCGATCGTCACCGCCACCCCCCTCAACTTCGTGGGGAACAAGATGTGGAGCTTCGCGGCGCGTCGCTAGTCAGCCGCTACGTCGCCTGGGCCTTGCTTGCCGGCCTGTTGTGGGTGGCCGCTCTGGCTTGCGTGGCTCCGGCATCGGCGGGAGCAGCGCTCACCGCGCCCAGTAGTTACGACCGCCCACCGCCAGGGTGGCGCCTGTCGGCCGAGCGCGCGATCACGATCGCACGCCGTAGCGACGCTGTGCGCAAACAGAGCGCCGGGCGCCACCGTCAGCTCGCCGCTGCCGCCTACATGTCGGGCGACCGGCGCTGGCAGGTCGGGTTTTTCGAATCCGGGCGCGAGGTCGCCCAGGTCCACATCGATGACCGCAGTGGGCGAGTGCTCGAACAGTGGACGGGCTACCAGGTGGCGTGGTCGATGGCGCGCGGCTATCCAGGTGCGTTCGGGCGTGTCGTGAACGCACCGTACGTGTGGCTGCCGCTGTGCGCGCTCTTCCTGCTCCCGTTCTTCGACCTGCGGCGGCCCTTCCGAGCGCTGCATTTCGACCTGTTAGCGGTGCTCGCGTTCGGGGTTTCGCACTTCTTCTTCAACCGTGGCGAGATCGGCTTGTCGGTTCCGCTCGCATACATCCCCCTGGCGTGGATAGCGGCGCGCGCCCTGTGGCTAGCTGTTGGCCGCGGGTCGCCGAGAGGCCCGCTCGTGCCGCACCTGCCGCTTGGCGTCGTCGCTCTCGGGGCCCTTGCTCTCGTCGCCTTCCGTATCGCCCTCAACGTCGTCGACTCCAACGTCATCGACGTCGGGTACGCGAGCGTCGTGGGCGCGGACCGTCTTGTCGACGGAAGCGAGGTGTACGGCAGCGACCTCGCGCCCAACGTCGACCATGGCGACACATACGGTCCCTTCACGTACGTCGCCTACGTGCCGTTCGAGCAGCTTCTGCCCTGGAGCGGGCAGTGGGACGAGTTGCCTGCCGCCCATGCGGCGGCGCTGACCTTCGACCTGATTGCGATGCTTGCTCTCTTGTTCGTCGGCTTGCGCAGCGCTCCGGGCCGGCTTGGGCGCGAGCGTGCCGCCGCCCTCGCGTGGGCGTGGGCTGCCTGCCCGTACGCCGCCTTCGTTGTTCAGTCGAACAGCAACGATGGGCTCGTCGCAGCGCTGTTGGCGTTGGCCCTGCTCGGACTCAGCGGACGACGACCGCTCGCCGCAGCGGCCTGGCGTGGCTGGTTCGTGGGTCTCGCCGCCGCCGCGAAGTTCGTGCCC
>BEIR01000192.1 GCA_002898855.1 bacterium HR41 | reverse complement strand
GTGATAGGAATTGATTAGGCAGCCCTATTAGGGTCCCCTAACCACAAACGACGAATGGAGGTCGCGCAGATGACACGAACTCTTCGCGCGCGCTTCGCCCGGCGGTGGGTGCGCGTGCTCCTGGCGACGACTGGCGTTGCCCTTGCGCTGGCCGTAGCCGGGAGCGGAGCTGCGCTCGCAGCGACGCCTAAGCGCATCGTGTCGCTCAACGGCGACATCACCGAGATCATCTTCGCGCTCGGGTACGGAAAGCGCGTGGTGGCCGTCGACGTAAGCGCCACCTACCCGGCGGCGGCGCGCAAGCTGCCGAAGATCGGCTACCAGCGCACCCTCACACCAGAGCCGATCATCGCCTTCAACCCCGACCTCGTGATCGGCGACGAGGTGGCCGGACCGCAGGCGACGCTCGACCAGCTGCGAGCCGCCGGCAAGCGCGTCGTGATCATCAAAGGCGCGCGCTCCGTACGCGACATCCCCGCCAAGATCCGCGCGGTCGGCAAGGCGCTCGGAGCGACGGCTTACAAGCGGGCGAAGAAGCTCGCGGCCACCACCGACAAGCGCCTGCGCGCGGTCCGCAAGCGAATCCGGCGGGTCAAGCGCAAGCCGCGCGTTGCCTTCCTCTATCTGCGCGGCACGCAGGTGCAGTACATCGGCGGCCGCGGGTCGGGTGCAGACACCGTGATCTCGTACGCCGGCGGTGTCGACGCTGGCACGAGCGCCGGTCTTAACGGTTTCCGGCCGCTCTCGCCCGAGGCTCTGGTAGCGATGAAGCCCGACTACATCGTCACCCTCGCGGCCGGTCTCCAGTCCGTGGGAGGTGTGAGCGGCCTCTTGCAGTTGCCGGGGGTCGCCGAGACGCCAGCGGGCACGCGCAGGCGGATCCTCTCCTTCGACGATCTCGAGTTTCTCGGTCTCGGACCCCGCACACCGCGGGTGATCGAACGGCTGGCGCGGGCGATCGGGACCCTCGCATCGGCCAATCGCCGGTGAGTCGGTCCCTTTCTGCGGAGCAGGCGGGCCGGGCGGCCTTCCGGCCGCCCGGCCCTGCCACCGCTGACGCGGCGGCGAAGAGCACCGAGCCGGCGAGTCGCGACACAGTCGCTTCCGCTCTCTCCGCTCGTCGCCACGCCCAGGTGTTGACTCTCGCTCTCGCGCTCGGCGCGCTCGCTCTCGCCGCATGCTCCGGGCTCGTTCTCGGTGCGGTGCGCATTCCGCCGGGCGAGGTGATCGCTTACTTCGCCCATCCCCTCGGGCTGGGCGGGAGCCCCGAGAGTTCGACTGTCGCCGTGCTCGGCGACATCCGTCTGCCGCGACTTGCCCTCTCGCTGGTCGGCGGTGCGGCGCTCGCCCTCGCTGGCGCAGCGATGCAAGGCACCTTCCGCAATCCGCTCGCCGATCCCGGCGTCGTCGGTGTCTCGGCCGGCTGCGCCGCCGGTGCCGCGGTCGCGACCGTGGCCGGCGTATCGCTCGGCGCGCTGCCGGGACTGGGCGCGGTCGCGGCAAGCGCGTTCGTCGGCGGTTTGCTGGCGTCGCTCTTCGCGTACCGCTTCGCGCGCTACGAGGGGCGCACCGAGGTGCTGACGCTGATTCTTGCCGGCATCGCGGTCAACGCGATCGGCCTCGGCGTGCTCGGCTGGATGCTCTACATCGCCGACGACGCCGAGCTGCGATCGCTGACCGGCTGGCTGCTCGGGAGCTTCGCCGGTGCGCATTGGCGCGACGTGGCGCTCGTCGCAGCGCTGCTCGCCGTCGGTATCGTGGTCCTGCAGCCGCTAGCACGCTCTCTCGACGCTCTCGCCCTCGGGGAGCGTGAAGCGAGCGACCTCGGCGTGCCTGTCGAGCGCGTGCGCGCGCTTGCGATCGCCGCTGCGTCGCTGCTCACCGCAGGCACCGTGGCGGTCGCGGGTTCGATTTCGTTCGTCGGTCTCGTGGCGCCGCACATCGTGCGCCTCGCCGCTGGTCCGGGACACCGGTTCCTGCTGCCGACAAGCGCCGTCGCCGGCGCCGCCCTGTGCGGCCTCGCCGACCTCGCCGCACGCACGGTCGCGTTGCCGCAAGAGGTCCCGATCGGCGTGGTCACTGCTCTAGTCGGCGCACCCTTCTTCCTCTGGCTGGTGCGGCGAGCGCGCGTCCGCGCGGTCGTAGTGCGATGACCAACGCGATGGCTGCTCCGCTACCCGCGCAAGCGGCGCTCGAGGCCGACGGTCTCGTCCTGGCGTTGCCGGGACGGCTCGTACTCGACGGCGTGTCGCTCGCGCTCCGACCAGGTCGTCTCACCGTGGTCGTCGGTCCGAACGGCGCCGGCAAGACTTCGCTCGTAGATCTGCTCGCTGGAATCCGAACCCCCGATGCGGGGCGCATCACGATCGGCGGTCGGCCGCTCGCGTCCTACTCTCCCCGGCAGCTCGCCCGCATTCGGGCGGTGGTACGGCAACGACCGCCACTGCCTGAGGGCTTTCTCGTCGCGGAGCTCGTCGCAACCGGGAGCGGCGGTGTCGTCGACGAGCGCGTAGCGGCGGCGCTCGAGCGCGTGGGTATGGCGCCCTACGCCGAACGCCGTGTCGAGACGCTGTCAGGCGGCGAGCTGCAACTCGTCGACCTCGCCAGGGCGCTCGTGCGCGCCACGCCGATCCTCTTTCTCGACGAGCCGACCGCGTCGCTCGACCCCGCACACCAGCACGCCGTGATGACAATCGCGCGCGAGCGCGTCGAGGACGGGGCGACCGTGCTGAGTGTGCTGCACGACCTCACGCTGGCGGCGCGCTACGCCGACGAGCTCGTCGTGCTGGCCGGCGGGCGCATCGTCGCCCACGGCGCTCCCGACGAAGTGCTGAGCGAGCAGCTGCTCGCGCAGGTGTGGCACTACCCGCTCGAGGTCGTGCGAAGGGGCGAGCGGATCTTCATCGGCTGACTCGTCCGATCGCCGCACGGCACGTCGGTAAGCCACTCGACGTTCTCACGAAGCTTGCCGTTCTCATTCTCAGGAAGCTCCAAGCGTGCCGCGTTAGGGTCGCACGTGAGCGCGCCGTCCCACTCTCCTAACAGGTGGGGATGGGGATCACATGGAGATCTGCGCTCGTGTCGGTGCGAGCACGCGAAGCACCCAGGAGGTTGTAACAAGTGTCGATCTACAAGCTGTTCGGACTGCCGGCCCACCCGTTGCTTGTGCACCTGCCAGTGGTGGGCATCCCCCTGCTGACGCTGGCGGTAGCGGCGATGGTTCTGCGGCCGCAATGGCGGCGGTCGTGGGCGCTGCCGCTCGCGCTGGTCGGTGTCGTACTGGCCATTGCCACCGTTGTCGCAGCGGGCGCCGGCGAGAAGCTCGCCGAGCACGTGCGCGAAACCGCGACGCTCGAACAGCACGAGGAGCTCGGCGAGCAGCTGCGCACGCTCATGCTGGTCTTCGCCGGAACGCTTGTGTTGTACGCCCTTCTGGCGAGGGGGAAAGCTTCGGCTGCTCTTAGCCGTGCGGCGCTCGTGGTTGGTGTGGCGAGCCTGGCCCTCGGCGTCGTGTCGACTGTGTGGACCGTCCGGGCCGGTCACGCTGGAGCTAAGTCCGTCTGGTCCGATGTGACCGAACGGCCCCAGAAGAGTCTCGACCGTGAGCGTTGGGAGCGTGGGCGCGACAGCGACGGGGATAGT
>BEIR01000191.1 GCA_002898855.1 bacterium HR41 | reverse complement strand
GGGTGCTCTCGGCTCTGCGGTCGGCCGACATCGTCGCTTGCGAAGACACCCGCCGCACGCGCCAGCTCCTCGACCGTTACGGCGTGCGCGCTGAGCTCGTCTCCTACCACGAGCA
This sequence comes from bacterium HR41, assembly GCA_002898855.1. GTDB lineage: Bacteria > Actinomycetota > Thermoleophilia > Solirubrobacterales > Thermoleophilaceae > Thermoleophilum. Next base: position 3,542 of record BEIR01000191.1, on the reverse strand, counting down.
CAACGAGCGCGAGCGTGCTAGCGAGCTCGTCGCGCGGATGCAGCGGGGGGCGGTGGTCGCGCTTGTGTCGGATGCCGGCATGCCGCTGATCTCCGATCCCGGCTACCTGCTCGTGCGCGCCTGTGTCGCCGCCGGCCTGCCGGTCGAAGTCCTGCCCGGCCCCTCGGCGGCGACGACCGCGCTCGTTGCCTCCGGGTTCAGCAGCGACGAGTGGCACTTCGCCGGCTTCTTGCCGCGCAAAAGCGGCGATCTCGAACGGCTGCTCGAACAGCACCGCGAGACGGTTGTGGCGTTCGAGTCGCCGAAGCGCCTGGCAGCGACGCTGGCGACGATCGCCGAAAGCGACCCGGAGCGGCCGGTCGCTGTCTGCCGCGAACTGACGAAGTTGCACGAGGAGGTCGTGCGCGGGACTGCTGCCGAGCTCGCCGAGCGCTACCGCGACCAGGTGCCGAAGGGCGAGATAGCGCTCGTCATCGGGCCGGCCTCGGGTACGGCGAAGACGACGGTCGACGACCGCTCCGTGCGCGCCGTGAAGCGTCTCGTCGCCGCCGGCGCCAAACCGCGCACCGCGGCGTCGGTCGTAGCGGAGCTGACCGGAGCGAGCGCCAACGATCTCTACCGCGCGGCAACGAGCGCAAACGGCGCGTAACAGGCGCGAGACAACGGAGCTACGCGGCCTTCCCGCGCAAGCCTTGCGCTCGTAGCGTCGCGCCATGCCCCGACGCGCTCTTCGCCCCCGCGGCGCTGCCTACACCACCCGTGATCCGTTCGACGCCGTTCGGTCGCTCGCCAAAGCGCTCCTGCTGCAGCTTCCGTTTGCGCTTGTGCTCTGGCTCGTGGCGGCTGCGCCGGTCGCTGCGGCCGAGCGGGTGTGGCCGCTCGATGGCCCCGTCGTCCGTTCGTTCCTTGTCGCGAGCTCTCCCTACAGCAGCGGCCAGCACCGCGGCATCGACATCGCCGGGGCGCCCGGCGAGGCGGTGCGCGCGGCAGCGGCCGGCGTGGTCACGTACGCGGGGCGTGTAGCAAGGCAAGGGCTGGTGGTCACGGTGGCGCTGCCCGCGGGTGAGCTCGAGACGACATATCTCCACCTCGGTTCTTTGACCGTCGCGAAGGGGGACCGTGTCGATGCCGGTGAGACGATCGGCCGGCTTGCAAGCGAGCCGCCGCCAGGGAGCACGTACGTGCACTTGCACTTCGGGGTCCGCAAAGCCGGCGAGCGGCACCGCTACCTCGATCCTCTCGCCTTTCTCCCCGCGCGCCACGACGCTCCCGCGGCACCGCAGACGCCCGTCGGCGACACCCGCTCGCCGGTCCCGGCGGGGGTTCCAGACCGGGCGACCGGCGCACCCGGGCAGGCTCGCGAAGCGCCTACGCGGGACGTACCTGCCACGGTGCCCACCGTCGACGGGGGCGGTGCACAGCGGAACCGCTCGGCACGTCGCTCGAGAGCTGTCCACCGCGCTGTCGAACGGTCCGCAGCCCCACCCCTGCGGCAGGTGCGCGCCGCCCGCCCGCGTCCGCTTCGTGCGGCTCTGCGCGGCGGTAGGTCGGTGTCGCCTGCCGCGCGCCTGTCGCGCCCGCGCGAGCGGGGTACGCCGGGGCTCGCGTCCGGAACACGATCCAGGCTGGGCGCCACCGTGACACCGGTACGCGAACGGGGTGGCGGCAGCCCAGCCCGGGGCGTGCGCGGCGGCGGTAGCGAGCTGCGATCGCGGACGGTCCGTCCCGGAGCGGTAGCGGGGACAGTGCGCGGTCGCCGGGAGGCCGGCGAGCGCGCGCACGGCACGGCAGTGCCCAAAGCGCTCGTAGCGCTGGCTGGCGCGCTCCTCGTGGCGCTGGCCCTCGTGCGCACTCGTCCTGCCCGACCGCGGTCGGCGGATAGCATCGACGCGGATGGCCTACTACGTCACGACGCCGATCTACTACGTCAACGCCGAACCCCATCTGGGCCACGCCTACACCACGATCGCTGCCGACGTTCTGGCCCGCCACATGCGCCAGCGCGGCGAGGAAGTGTTCTTTCTCACGGGCACGGACGAGCACGGTGAGCCCGTCGCGCAGGCAGCCGAGCGACAGGGCGTCTCGCCGCGCGAGCTCGCCGACCGCAACTCGGAACGGTTTCGCGAGCTGGCACGGGCTGTCGGTGCCACCAACGACTTTTTCATCCGCACCACCGACGCCCCCCACGAGCACAAGGTCCAAGAGCTTGTGCAGCGCATCTACGACAACGGCTACGTCTACCGTGGCTCGTACGAGGGTTGGTACTGCCCACGCTGCGCCGACTTCAAGACCGCGAGCGAACTCGCCGAAGGCAACCGCTGTCCGATCCACCTCGTCGAGCTCGAGCGCGAGCGGGAAGAGAACTGGTTCTTCCGGCTCTCTGCGTTCCAGGAGCCGCTCGAGAAGCTTTTCCGCGAGCGTCCCGACTTCGTCAAGCCGGAGGCCAAGTACAACGAGGCGCGCGCCTTCATCGAACAGGGCTTGCAGGACCTGTCGCTGTCGCGCGCCCGCCTCACGTGGGGCGTGCCGGTGCCATGGGACCCGACGCAGGTGATCTACGTCTGGGTCGACGCTCTCTTCAACTACTACACCGCCCTCACCTATGCCCGCTCCGGCGAGGATCTCGCACGAACCTTCTGGCCGCCGAGTGTCCACCTGATCGCGAAGGACATCCTCAAGTTCAACGCCGTCATCTGGCCTGCGCTGCTGCTCGCCGCGGGGCTCGAACTGCCCCGGCGGATCTTCACGCACGGGTACCTGTTGATGGACGAGCACAAGATGTCGAAGTCGCTCGGCAACGTGATCGATCCGTTCCAGGTGATCGACACCTTCGGTTCCGACGCGCTCCGCTTCTACCTCCTGCGCGAAGTGACGTTCGGGCAGGACGGATCGATCTCGCCCGAAGGGTTCGAGACGCGCTACACGACCGAGCTCGCCAACGAGCTCGGCAACCTCGCCAGCCGCACGATCGCGATGGTCGAGCGCTACCGCGCTGGGCGTGTTCCCGCCGGCAGCGTCGAACGTGGCTTGACGGAGTCCTTCGCGAACCTGCCCGAGACCGTGGCTCGGCGGCTCGACGACATCGACGTGAGCGGCGCGCTCGACGAGATCTGGCGGCGGGTCAAGCTCCTCAACCGATACGTGCAGGACCGGCGCCCCTGGGAGCTCGCCAAACAGGGCAACGACGGTGCGCTCGACGACGTGCTTTACGGGCTCGTCGACGGGTTGCGGGTGGTCGCGATTCTCGCCGCGCCGTACCTGCCCGACGCCAGCGCGCGCCTCTTGCGCGCCCTGGCTTCCGAGAACGACGGTCTCGCCGAAGCCAAGCTCGGCGCGGGCGCTGCGGGTCGTTCGGTCGCGAGCGTCGGCCAGTTGTTCCCGCGCGTCGCGGGGGCGCCTGCTGGATGAGCGACCCCCGTTCGCGGCAAGCGAGCCGATCTGCGACCGGCGAGTCGACCGGCGGCGCGCTGAGCACGCCGCTCGCGCTCGTCGACACGCACTGCCACCTCGATCTCTGCGAGGGCGATGCCGCCTCGGTGGTG
>BEIR01000190.1 GCA_002898855.1 bacterium HR41 | reverse complement strand
CGCACCCTTCGATCTGCACATCGTCGCTCTCGGTCGTCCAGGGGAGCGCGCTCGCCAGGTCGCCGACCGCCTCTACGACGAGCTGCGTGCGCGTGGATTGCGCGCCCTCTACGACGATCGCGACACGGCCACGCCGGGCGAGAAGTTCAACGACGCCGACCTGCTTGGTCTGCCGTGGCGGGTCACGGTCGGTCGCAAAGGCGTGGAGCAGGGCGTAATCGATCTGCGCAGTCGCGACGGCGAGACCGCGCGCCAGATCGCGATCGAACGTGCCGCCGACGAGCTCACCGAGCTCGTGAGCGCCGGCGGGCAGAGGTGAGCGAACGCACGCGTCGCCGACGCTGGCTCGAGCTGCTCGGGGTCGACCGCTCGCGCCTACCCCGCGCCGACGAGGTCGCAGCGGGGCCGCTGCGACCGCTCACGATTCCCAACATCGTCGACTACCTGCGGCTCGCGGCGCTCGCCGTCTTCGTCGTGCTGGCGGTGGTCTACGCGCAGCCTTCCCCGCTACTTGCGTCGCTTTTCGCCGCCATCGGTCTCGCCGACTTCTTTGACGGTTTTTTAGCGCGGCTCACAGGGCAGTTCAGTCGCCTGGGGATGCTGCTCGACCCGGTCGTCGATCGGCTGTTGACGGTGGTCGGCGGGGCGGTAGCGCTGGCGGTGGGCGCGCTGCCCTGTTGGCTCGTGGCGGTGGCGGCCACGCGCGAGCTCGCGACCGTCACGCTGGCGCGCTACGCGCTCGCGCACGGACTGGCGATCGAGGTGAACACGCTCGGGCGTGTCGCGGTCGCCGTGACGTTTCTCGGTCTCGCCGGTGCGCTGTGGAGCGCAGCGGAGGTGTGGACCATCGTCGTAGCCATAGGTGTGGCCATTTCCCTTGCCGCCACAGGCGTTTACGTGCTACATGGCCTTCGCCGCCTAGCGGCGCAGCGGCACGGTCGCAATTTCCAGACCAAAACCTCAAGCCAAACTTGACGGTTCGTATACTCGTAGTTCGAAAGGGGAAACGAGGAGAATGATGGACACCTTTCCCGACCTCGGCTCGCTCAGCGACGAGGAGCTCAAGCAGCTGATCCAGCAGCTGACCGAAGAGGAGCAAGAGATCTCCTACAAACGGCGCATTCTCCACGGCAAGATCGACATCCTCCGTGCCGAGCTCGTCAACCGGCTCAGACGGCGCCGCGAAGAAGGCGAGTCGATCATCACCGGCGCCGACGTCGAACAGCTCACCAACATTCTCGCCGGCAAGTCCCTGCCCGACACCGAAGGCTAGCCCGGAGTGCACTGCCCGGAGTGCGGATTCGTCAACTCCGAGAGCGCTAGTTACTGCCAGCGCTGCGGGGCTTTTCTGGCCCGTATCGGCGAGAGCGAGGGCGGCACCACCGAGGCGTACCAGATCGACCCGAGCGGCGAGCTGCGGCCGATCGATATCGAAGAGGCAGCGGCCGGCGGAGCGCTCGTGATCCGCTCGGGGGGTGGGCGAGCCGGAGAGCTGTTCGAGCTGGCGGGCGAACGCACGACGATCGGTCGCAGCCCCAACTCCGACGTCTTCCTCGACGACGTCACCGTTTCGCGCAACCACGCGGTCGTCGTCCGTCGTCGCGACGGCTTCTACATCGACGATCTCGGTTCGCTCAACGGCACCTACGTGAACCGGCGCCGCATCGAGTCGCACCGCCTCAGCCACGGCGACGAGCTGCAGATCGGCAAGTACCGCCTGACCTTCCTCGAGCGTTAGGCGAGGACCGAGCGGAGAGCGGGGTCGAACGGCCGTGGCGACGATCGACCGGGCTGATAGCAAGAGCGGCGAGAGCACCCCGAGTCGGCCTGCAAGCGGTGACGCGGGCCAAGGTCGGCGCGTTCGGGGGATGACGATCGGCGCTGTGTGCAAACAGCTCGAGCGCGAGTTTCCCGGGCTTTCGATATCGAAGATCCGCTATCTCGAAGACCAGAAACTGCTCTCGCCGCAGCGCACGCCTGGGGGCTACCGGATCTACACGCCCGCCGACGTGGAACGGCTGCGCACGATCCTGCGCCTGCAGCGCGACGAGTTCCTGCCGTTGCGCGTGATCCGCCAGGAGCTCGAGGCGGGCGTTGCGACCACAGCGAGCGATCACGCACCGGTGCGTTCGCGGTCGCGCCCGGCGGTTTCGCTGCGCACCCCGCCCTCGCTGCGCCGGGTTAGCGACGCCCTCGCCGAGACCGGCGCCGACGCGCAGCTTCTGCGCGAGTTGCAGGAGTTCGGGATAGTGAAAGGCACGGTTCGCGACGGCGAGCCGATGCTCGACGACAGCGAGGTCGAGATCTTGCGTGCGGCAGTAAGGCTGCGCGAGTTCGGCGTCGGCGGTCGCAATCTGCGCCTGTTGCGAACCTCGGCCGAGCGCGAGGTCGCGCTGCTCGAACAGGTGCTCGGACCGAGCCTGCGCTCGCGCAACCCCGAGCGGCGCAAGCAGGCGCTCGAGCAGCTCGAGCGACTAGCCGAGGCGCTCTCGCAGCTCCGCCATCTCCTGCTGGTGCGCGACCTGCGACGCTTCGCTGGCTGAAGACCGCCGCGATGCTGCGCGGGTTAGGCTCTCGCAGCGCGGTGGAGCTCAAGCGCTACATCACCGACATTCCCGACTTTCCACGGCCGGGGATCGTCTTCAAGGACATCACCCCGCTGTTTCTCGACCACCGCGCGCTGCGCTATGTCGTCGACCGGTTCGCCGCTCTCGCGCGCGAGCTGCGAGCCGACTACGTGCTCGCCGCCGAAGCGCGTGGCTTCGTGCTCGGTGGCGCGATCGCCGCTGCCGCCGACGCTGGCTTCGTCCTCGCCCGCAAGCCGGGCAAGCTGCCGCGCGAAACCCAGTCCGTCGAGTACCAGCTCGAGTACGGCGTCGACGCTCTCGAGATGCACGCCGACGCGCTTGCGGGCGGGGCGCGGGTGCTGGTGCACGACGACCTCTTGGCGACGGGCGGGACTGCCGCCGCGCTGTGCGAGCTCGTCGAGCGTTCCGGGGGCGAGATCGTCGCCTGTGCGTTCGTGATCGAGTTGGCGTTCCTCGGCGGACGCGAGCGGCTACGCGGCCGGCGCGTCGAGAGCCTGATCGTTTACGACTCGCCGTGATCGTCGTCGAGCGCAGACGCACCGTCGCCGCGCCCCGCAGCTCGGTGTGGGCGGTGCTCGTCGATCCGTGGCGATTCGGCGACTGGTGGCCGCGCGCCGTATCGTCCGAGCGCGCCGGCGCGGGTGCTTGGCGCGCAAGGCTCGCGCCCCCGCGGCGACCGCAAGCGACGGTGACCGCGGTGTTCGAGCGCTGCGAGACGCACGAGCCGACACGGTTCGTTTTCCGCCAGCGCGTCGACGGCACGCCGTTCGGACGCACGTTTCGCCGCGTCGAGTGGGCGTTCGAGCTAGCGCGCCGCGGCGACGGCGTGAGCGAACGGACGGAGATCGCGGCCACCGCGCGCGTCGAGCTCAAGGGGCTGGGCAGGCTCGGCAGTTTGCAGGTGCGTCGCGCCTTCCGCCGGACGGCCGACAGCGCGCTTGCGCGGCTCGACGCGCTGCTGGCCGGGGACCCGCGAAAGGCCTGACGAGCGCCGGATGGGGCAAGAGTGCGTCCGCCGGTGACGAAAGGAATGCCCGTGAGCGGGGCCCGCAACTCGCGTTCGCAGCGCACCGACAC